>NZ_JBHUAL010000220.1:0-16176 GCF_042789775.1 Kitasatospora sp. NPDC056800
GCCCCGGCGGGGGCCCGGGAGGGCCGGCCCGCCGGGGCCGTACGGTCGGGGGCGGTCAGAGCCCGTAGCGCTCGACCGTCTCCTCGTGCCGGGCGAGGTCCGCGCCGGCCGCCTTGGCCAGCTCCGGCCAGGCGAGCGGGTGCGCCCAGCCGCCGGTCAGCCGCAGCAGCAGGGCGTCGGCCTCGGCGGCCGAGGCGGTCGGCGGCACGCCGAGGGCCGCGTAGACGCCGGGCAGGGTGTCGCCGCCCTCCGCCGGGTCGGTGATCCGGTACTCGTCGCCGCTGTACACCCAGACCGCGCACCCGGCCTCGTGCAGCTCCTCGCGCAGCGCCGACCACGGCTCGTCGCCGGGCCAGCCGCCGTCGATCCAGTACGTGGTGTACCCGGCCGGGTCGAGCAGGGTGAGCAGCTCGAACACCGGGCGCCAGCGCTGCCGCTCCTCCTCGGGGGCGTCCTCGGCCGGCGGGCGCTCCAGCAGGGCCGGGGCGAAGACCACCACGTCGCCGTGGTTGAGCGTCAGGTCGTCGCCGAGCACCGGCAGGATGCGGGCGGTGGCCGGGCCCGTCCGGAGCGCGGGCAGGTCGGACGTCGCGCCGTTGGTGCGGGTGGCGCGGACGGTGACCAGCTGCCACTCCTCGTCCACCGGGCCCTCGGGCTCGTCGAACTCGATGTCGAGCAGCGCGCCGGTGGAGCGGACCACGGCCCAGTCCCGGTTGGCGGTGGCGGCGGTGATCAGGTGCCAGAGGTCCGGCTCCTGGACCGTCCGGTGGCCGTCCTCCTCCTCGGCGGCGCCGTCGGCCGGCGCCGCGCGCTCCAGCAGCTCCAGGTACATCCGCTGGGCGGTGGCGTGGTCGCCCAGTTCGGTGGCGGCGTGGGCGGCGAGGCGGCGGGTGTTGAGCACCTCGTCGTCCAGCGCCAGGATCTCCTGGCACCGCTCCAGCGCCTCGGCCCAGCGGCCCTCGGCGGCGGCCCAGCGGGCCCGTATCCAGTGCCCGTCGGCCGGGGCGGTGACGGCCACCCGGTCGGCGAGGCGGCGTATGCCCTCGGCGTCCCGGGCGTCGATCAGCATCTCGCCGAGCGCGCCGGTCAGCTCGCGGTCGGCCGGGTCGTCCTCCAGGTGCCGCCACAGCAGGTCGGCCGCGGCGCGGGCGTGGCCGAGGCCGCCCAGCACGGTGGCCAGGAGCACCGCCAGTTCGGTGGCGCCGGCCTGCTCACCCCGGTACCGGTCCAGGGCGACGGAGAGCAGGTCGGCGCCGGTCTCGTAGGGCACCCCGACCTCGGCCAGGTGCGCCGCCAGCTCGCCCGGCGGGACGGGCAGCTCGGGCTCCGGCAGTGCCTCGGCGGCCGCGCGCAGGGCCGCGACCTGCTCCGACACGCCGTCGGTGCGCCGCAGCCGGGTGAGCTTGCGCTCTCCGGTCGCGGCGAGGGTCAGGGCCACCGTGCGGGCGCCGCGGGCGAGCGCGAGCCGGCCCGCCGCCAGCAGCAGGTCCACACAGGGGCGGTGCGCGCCGACGCCGTCCAGGTAGCCGACCCAGCCGGCCAGGACGGCGCCCAGCTCGGCGTCGTTCTCCCGGGCGCCGGCCGCGACCAGCAGCTCGGCCGTCTCCGCCCAGGTACCGCGCAGGTCGGCGTGGCGTTCGGCCTCGGCCCGCTCGGGCAGCAGGGCGAGCGACTCCTCGGCGCGGCCGAGCGCGGCGAGCGCGCGGGCCCGCAGCAGGGCGCCCCAGCGCTGGTCCCGCTCGTCCAGCCGACGGCCCTGCGTCTGCTCGGCCCGCTCGGCCGTCGCCAGCAGCTCCAGCACCTCCTCGTGCCGGCCCAGCAGGTGCAGGGTGCCGGCCCGGGCCTGGTGGAAGCGGAGCGAGACCGGCTGGCCGGCCGCCCGCATCCGGTTGGCCGCGGAGTCCAGGTGGTCCAGCGCCTCGGCCGCCCGGCCGTCGTCCTCCAGGGCGTCGGAGTACTCGCGGGAGAGGCAGTCGTAGCAGGCCCGGTCGGGCTCGATCCGGTCGAGCGTCTCGCCGACCACGGCGAGGCGCTCGGCCACGTACCCCGGCCCGTCGACCCGGGCGTGGCAGATCGCGAAGTCCTGCACCACGCAGACGGACTGCGGGCAGTCCTCGGTGTCCTCCCGGTGGGCGAACTCCAGCAGGTCGACCGCCTCGGGCAGCACCGCCTCGCCCTGCTGGCGCTTGTTCAGCAGGTTCTGCATCCGCCAGTGCCGCAGGTAGACCTCGACCCAGGGCAGGCCGAGCGCCCGGGCGGCGGCCACCGCCTCCGGGTAGAGCGCGTCCAGCTGCTCGTTGCGCCCCTCGGTGGCGTGCTCGGGCAGCTCGACGATGGCGTCGGCCAGCCGGTGGTGGCCGGCCTCGGCCAGCTGCCGGTGGGTGTCCCGCACCCAGGCCCAGATGTCGGTGGTCATGGCTGTTCCCCCTGCGTCGTGCTGATGAGTTGTCTACCGCACCCCACTGACAGTCCGTCCGTCACGGCTCCTCCGTGAGCGCGCCGGGGCTGTCCGGGACCTCCGGCAGCCCGGCCGGGACGGCGGCGGTCAGCGCGGAGACCGCGGTGCCGATGCCGGCCAGCGCGGCGGTGAGGTCGCCCTCGGACGGGCCGGACGAGGCCGCGGCCATGATCACCTTGATCGAGCGGAGCAGCCCGGCCGCGGTCGCGCTGCCGGTGTGCCCGGCGCGGTAGGCGGCGAGCAGGTCCCGGACCGCCGGGCTGGCCAGGTTGAGGTAGAGCCGGGCCCGGACCCCGCCGTCGGTGCGGGCGGTGAAGGCGCGGGCCAGCCGCAGGGCGGCGGACGGTATCCGGGCGTCCGCCTGGTCGTCCTCGATCCGGGCCTTCAGCTCGGCCTCGCGGTCCGGCACCAGCACCAGCGGCAGGCCGGGCGGGTCGAAGCGGGCCGGGACGAGCTGCTCGCCCGGGTCGGCGAGGGCGCCGGCCAGCCAGGCCGCCTCGTGCTCCGGCAGCGGGCGCTCCGGGTCGCGGAACAGCTCGCGGTTGCCGCGTTCGCTGCCCAGCTCGACCACCCGGCAGCCGCGCAGTTCGGCGTAGCGGTGCAGGAACGGCAGGACGGCGTAGCGGTCGCCGCGCGCGATCGGCACCCGCATCGCCCGGTACAGCATCTCCTCGAAGCCGCCGCCGCTGCCGAGCGCGACGTGCACCGCGCCGCCGCCCGCCGCGCGCAGCGCGCCGGCCGTGAGGTCGCCCTGGGAGGTGGGCACCGGGACGTCGTCGGCGAGCAGGGTGAACAGCCGCTCGTCGCAGAGCGCGGCGCCGAGCAGGTCGTTGCCGTGCCGGGTGAGGATGCGGCGCCAGGCGGCGGGCCGCAGCCGGGCGGTCTCGTACAGGCCGTCCACGATGGCGTCGGCGAGGGCCTTCCGGAGCGCGTGGTAGTGCTCGTCGCGCTGGAGGTCCTCGCGGCTGGCGGTGGGGGTGAGCCGGTCGGACTCGACCACGCCGCCGATGAACCCGGCCCAGCGGGGCAGCAGGTCGCGGGCGTCCTCGGCGAGCAGCATGCCGCGCAGGTAGACGGCGAGGTCGCGGTTGTCGCTGCTGCCGTAGCTGCCGCCGTCCTGGACCCAGAGCAGGCCGACCGCGTCGGTGGCGCCCTCGACCGGCTCGACCGGGAAGGCGGTGAGCGGCTCGAAGCGGCGGCCGAAGGCGGCGGCGAAGCGCATCCGGGCGGCGTACGGGTCGCCTTCCGGACGCCCGCGCCAGGGCACCTCGACGGAGTTGACCGGCCGCTCGTCCTCGCCGACGTGCACCGGGACCGACAGCAGCACGCAGTAGCGGCCGAGCACGTCGCGCAGGACGTCCTCGTCGGCGAGGTGGCCGTGCTCGGCCTTGAGCGCCAGCTCGACCACCGTGCCCGGCCGGGGCCGGGCGGGCACCGGCTCGACCTGGTACTGCTCGCCGCCGCGGCTGCGGTAGCGGTGGCCGAGCCCCGGCTCGCGGTGCGAGGTGGTGGTGACGGTGACCTCGTCGGCGACCGAGAAGGCGGAGAGGAAGCCCAGGCCGAAGGCGCCGATCAGCTCCTGGTTGCCGGTCAGTTCGCGCAGCATCCGGGTGTAGCCGGTGCCGACGGTGGCCAGGTAGGAGTGGATCTCGGGTTCGGTGAGGCCGGCGCCGGTGTCCTCGATGGCGACGGTCCGCCGGGCGGCGTCGGCGCGCACCCGGATCAGCGGGCGGTGGTCGCCGTCCGGGTCCTCCAGGAGCCGGCGGGTGTGCGAGTCGTGGGCGTTCTGGACGAGTTCGCGCAGGGCGACCAGCGGGGTGGAGTAGAGGTGGGTGGCGAGGACGTTCACCAGGCCGCCGAGATCGACCTCGGTCGTGCGCAGCTCCTCGGCGGGGGTGAACTCGGGCGGGGCACCATCAGACATGGGTCCTCAGTGTGCCAGTGCGACTATCTGGCGACCATTTCTTTCTTCTTGACGCCTTCCCGATGGAATGACGGAATGCGGTCAACTTCGACAACGTCGAATTGACCACCCCTCCACCATCGGGGGAATTGCCACCCGTTCGGTGGAGTTCGTCCACCCCACTGGTGAATGCTGAAGGCGCGACGCCACGTCCCGGCGCCCCGGGGCGGCCGCTCCGGGCGGCACCACCATTCGCTTCTCGCCAGGGAGACCAGCGTGTCCCGTATTCGCGCAGCCGCCGCCGTCACCGCCCTCGGGGCACTCCTCCTCGTCGGCCTCGGTGCCGCCACCGCGCACGCCGACAGCGGCTCCGGCGCCGGTGCGGGCAACCGTTCCAACGGCAGCGTGGTGAGCGACTCCGGCTCCGGCAACATCATCGGCACCGTCCACGGCAACGTGGTCAACACCCAGCAGACGGCCACCGGTTCGGGTGCGGGCAACCAGAACAACGGCGTCGCGGTGACGGGCAACGGCGGGACGGTCAGCGCCGACCAGGGCAACACCGTCCAGCACAAGTCCCTCCGGAGCGACGCTCCCCGGCGCGACCGCGGCGTCGACGCGCAGGTCTACTACCCGCACGTCCTCTACTAGGCCCCGCCGCCGACTCGCCCCGGGGGAGCCTCGGTCAGGAGAGCCCCAGCACCGCCCGGCCGAGCCGCAGCAGGCAGTCCCCGAGGTCCGGCCGGGCGTTGTGCGGACGGTTCCGCACCCCGTCGTTGACCAGCGCGAACAGCGCGTGCACCCGGATCCGGGCGGCCGCCGCGTCGTACCCGGGACGCACCTGCCGCAGCAGTCCGACCCAGGTGCGCAGGAAGTCCCGCCGGAAGTCCACCGCGGCCCGGCGGTCGGGCGGGGCCAGCCGCTCCGTCTCGCTGAGCATCGCGCCCAGGTAGTCCCCGTTGCGCAGCGCGAAGTCGACGTACGCGCCCAGCCCGGCGTCGAGCGCCGCCCCGGGCCCGGCGGCGGCCGCGATCGCGCCGTCCACCTCGTGCCAGAGCCGCTCGCGGCTGCGCACCAGCGAGGCGGCGAGCAGCTCGGCCTTGCTGTCGAAGTGCCGGTACACACTGGGGCCGGAGATGCCGACGGCGGCGCCGAGCTGGTCGGTGCTGACGTTGTCGAAGCCGCGCTGGTGGAACAGCCGTACGGCCGCCGCGAGCAGTTCCTCCCGGCGCGCCCGCGCCCCGGGCTCCGGCGTCGGCCGCGGCCCGGCCACGGCGGCGGGCCCCGCGGCCGTACCGCCCGGGGAGACCGCGAGGACGGCCGCGACCACCTCGCGCAGCAGCGCCTCGGCCCGTCGGGGCTGCGGCGCCGCCGACTGGTAGGAGAGCCCGGCGCAGGCCGAGAGCGCCGACCAGCAGAGCAACTCGGCGTCGCCGACGGCGAGTTCCGGCCGTTCCGCGCGCAACACGGCGACCATCAGGGCGACGTCCGCGCGCAGCTCGCGGCGCAGCGCCGCCCGCCGGGCCGGCGGCAGCAGCCGGGCGTCGCGCTGCACCAGGGTGCCGAGCGCACGGTGGCCGACCGCGACGGCGGCCAGCGCGGCTCCGAAGTCGGCGGTGGTGCGGGCCGGGCGCAGGCCCTCGGCGAGCGCGTCCAGGCCCAACCGGACGGCGCGGTCGAGCAGTTCGGGCTTGCCGCGGAAGTGTCGGTAGAGCGCGGGCGCGGTGATGCCGACACCGGCGGCGACCTCGGTCATCGAGACCTGGTGGTAGCCGCTGCGGTGGAAGCGGTCGGCGGCCACGGCCAGGATCTGGGCGCGCCGCCCGGGCGGCCGTCGGACCACCATGACACGCCTCCCCGCCGTCTCCCCGGACACTCCCAGCAGGCTAGCAAGGATTCACTTGCCGCCCCCGCCGCCCGTGCTCCAATAGCCTTCGGACGCTGGACAGTCGAAGCTACCCCGGATTAACTTGTGGGGCCATCACCAGGCACGTTCCGCCCCGGCCGGCAGCCCCGGCCGGTGCCGTCGAAGGGAGCGCCGCCGTGCGCCGCACCGTGTTCAACGAGGACCACGAGGCCTTCCGGGAGACCATCCGGGACTTCATCGCCAACGAGGTCGTCCCGGTCTACGAGAGCTGGGAGGCCGAGGGCCACCCGCCGCGCGACTTCTACCGGCAGCTCGGCGCGCTCGGCGTCTACGGCATCGAGGTGCCGGAGGAGTACGGCGGCGCGGGCGAGAGCGGGTTCAAGTACCAGGCGGTGGTCGCCGAGGAGACCGCCCGGGCGGGCGTCAGCTTCGGCTCCTCGGGCGTGCACACCGGCCTGGTGCTGCCGTACCTGCTGGAGTACGCCACCGAGGAGCAGAAGCGGCGCTGGCTGCCCGGCTTCGTCTCCGGCGACATCATGACCGCGATCGCGATGACCGAGCCGGGCGCCGGCTCCGACCTCGCGGGCATCACCACCACCGCGCGGCTCTCCGAGGACGGCACCCACTACGTCCTGAACGGCGCCAAGACCTTCATCACCGGCGGCGTGCTGGCCGACCTCGTCCTGGTGGTCTGCCGCACCGCCCCGTACGACCCGGAGAACCGCCGGGCCGGGCTGTCCATCCTCTGCGTGGACACCTCCTCCGCGGGCTACACCGTCGGCCGCAAGCTCCAGAAGATCGGCCTGCGCACC
The DNA here is from genome assembly GCF_042789775.1 of Kitasatospora sp. NPDC056800. Classification (NCBI taxonomy): domain Bacteria; kingdom Bacillati; phylum Actinomycetota; class Actinomycetes; order Kitasatosporales; family Streptomycetaceae; genus Kitasatospora; species Kitasatospora sp. NPDC056800. The sequence goes on from NZ_JBHUAL010000220.1 coordinate 7,041, forward strand.
TCGGACACCGCCGAGCTGGCGTTCAGCGACGTCCGGGTGCCGGTGGAGAACCTGCTCGGCGAGGAGGGCCGGGCGTTCTCCTACCTGACCCACAACCTGGTGCAGGAGCGGCTGGCGATCGCCGTCGGCGCCTACGCGGCGTCCGCGGCGGCGGTGCGGTTCGCGGTGCAGTACGTCAAGGACCGCAAGGTGTTCGGCAAGGCGGTGGCCGAGTTCCAGAACACCAAGTTCACCCTGGCCGACTGCGAGGCCCAGGTGGTGGCGCAGCAGTCGATGGTGGACCGGGCGCTGGAGCTGTACCAGGACGGCGAGCTGACCGTCGCGGACGCGGCCGCGGCGAAGCTGTTCTGCACCGAGTCGGCCTCCACCGTGATCGACAAGTGCCTCCAGCTGCACGGCGGTTACGGCTACATCCTGGAGTACCCGATCGCCCGGCTCTACACCGACAACCGGGTGTTCCGGATCTACGGCGGCACCAGCGAGGTCATGCGCAGCATCATCGCCAAGTCGCTCGGGCTGTAGGGCCGTTCGGGTCGCCCGGGCCGTTCGGGCCGGGTGCGGCGGGCCGCCCGGAGGCGTGACCCGCCGCAGCCGGACCGACAGCCGTACCGGCTCAGTTGGGCGAGCCGTGCTGGGCGCGCCAGGCGTCCCAGCCGGCCGAGGACGCCACCTTCGCGTCGTGCAGGGCCCGCTGGGCGAGCGCGGTCGGAGCGGTCTCCAGGCTCCGCAGCCAGCCGCGGCCGGCGGTGAACAGCGCGGCGCACACCATCGCCGCGCCGGCCGCGCCGAGCAGCGATCCGACGCCGGTGAGCACCACGCCGCCGGCCAGCAGCGAGCGGTTGACCTGAAGCCCGTTGAAGATCTGGTTGGTCGCCATGCCTCCACGATGCGGGCAGTCGGCGGGGGCTGCACCTCGGGCCGCTCCGGGGCGCGGGGCCCTTCCGGGGTGCGGAGCGCTTCCGGGTGCGGGGCCCCCGGGCGTCCGCGACCCTGGGCACACGGAGTGCGCCCGGAGCGAGGAGGAGGCGCGATGCCCGATCTCGAACAGCTCGCCGTGGAGCACGCCGCCCGGGCGGCCGAGAGCCCGCACGGGCGCAGCGCCCACCTGGTCCTGCACGACGGGATCCTGCGGCAGACCGTGATCGCGCTGACCGCGGGCACCGCGCTGGACGAGCACAACCCGCCCACCGCGGGCAGCGTCCAGGTGCTGCGCGGCCGGGTCTCGCTGACCATCGCCGGCCGGCGGCTGGAACTGGCGGCCGGCCGCCTGGAGCCCGTCCCGCAGGAGCGGCACGGGCTGCTGGCGCACGTCGACTCGGTGGTGCTGCTGACCGCCGTCACCGCGTAGCGGGCGGCGGAACACCCGCTACGGGCGCGCGGGGCGCTCCCCACGGGCGGGGCGCACCCCACGGGCGGGACGTTCCCTACGGCCGCACGGGGTTGAACACACTGTCGCTGACCAGCCGCAGCCCGCGCAGGAAGTCCTGCCCGCTGGGCGCGAGTTCGGGCGCGGCCAGCCACTGGGCGCAGTAACCGGCCAGCAGGGTCTGGTAGAAGCTCCCGAGGGCGACCTCCTCCTCGGTGTCCGGCACCTCGGGCAGCCCCCGGAACACCGCGGCGAGGCCGAGCCGGCCCTCCTTCTGCGCCGCCGCGAAGGCCTGCGCCAGCTCGGGGGCGTGCCCGGCCTGGGCGAGCGCCTCGAACTGGGCCGCCCAGAGCCCGCGGTGCTCGACGAAGACGTCCCGCAGCCCGTCCCAGACGGCCGCGAAGCGCACCTCCGGGTCGTCCGACACCTGGTTGGCGGCGATCACCACCGCGCCGAGCGCCTCCCCCATCTCCCCGATCGCCTCGATCATCGCCGCGTTGAGCAGCGTCTCCTTCGAGCCGAAGTGGTAGCCGATCGCGGCCAGGCTGACGCCGGAGGCGGTCGCGATGTCACGGGCGGTGGTGCGCCCGTAGCCCTTCTCGTACAGGCAGCGCTTGGCGCCGGCCATCAGGTCTTCGCGGTTTCCCATGCCCCGATCCTACGGAAGAACTGAACAGATGTCTTGCACATTCGTACTAGACAGGCGTCTGACACATCCGTACCGTCTTCCCCATGACCGCAACCACCGGCCGCGCAGGCCGTCGCGAATGGATCGGCCTGGCCGTCCTCCTGCTCCCGACCCTCGTCCTCACCATGGACATGGGCGTGCTCTTCTTCGCCGTCCCGTACATCTCCACCACGCTGGCGCCGAGCGGCACCCAGCAGCTGTGGATCATGGACATGTACTCGTTCCTGCTGGCCGGGCTGCTCATCACGATGGGCGCGCTGGGCGACCGGATCGGCCGCCGCCGGCTGCTGATGATCGGCGCCGCCGGCTTCGCGGGCGCCTCGCTGCTGGCCGCCTGGTCGCACGACGCCGGCCAGCTCATCGCGGCCCGCGCCGTGCTCGGCGCCGCCGGGGCCACCGTGATGCCCTCGACCCTCGCGCTGATCCGCACGATGTTCCACGACCCCAGGCAGCGGCAGATCGCGCTCGGCGCCTGGGGCGGCATCCTCACCGCCGGGGCCACCCTCGGCCCGGTCGCCGGCGGCCTGCTGCTGGAGCACTTCTGGTGGGGCTCGGCCTTCCTGCTCGCCGTCCCGGTCATGGCCCTGGTGCTGCTGACCGCGCCCGTCCTGCTCCCCGAGTACCGCTCCACCCGCCGCACCGGCCGCTTCGACCTGCTCGGCGCCGCGCTGTCGCTGGCCGCGATCCTGCCGCTGGTCTACGGCGTCAAGACGATCGCCGTCGAGGGCTGGAGCCTCCTGCCCGGGCTCGCCGTCGTCGCCGGACTGCTGCTGGCCGGCGCCTTCGTCCAGCGCCAGCGCACCGCCGCGAACCCGCTGCTCGACCTCGGCCTGTTCCGGATCCGCACCTTCAGCGGCGCGATCAGCGTCAACAGCATCGCGATGTTCGCGATGATGGGCTTCGCCCTCTTCACCTCCCAGTACCTCCAGCTGGTCAAGGGCATGAGCCCGCTGACCGCCTCGCTCTGGTCGCTGGTACCGAGCCTGGGCGTCGGCGCGGCGGTCGGCGTCAGCTCGGCGCTGGCCGGCCGGGTCCGCCCGGCGGTGCTGATGGGCGGCGGCTTCCTGGTCGGCTCGGCGGGCTTCGCGATGATGACCCAGGTCGGCCCGCACTCCCCGCTGACACTCGTCCTCACCGCGGCCGGCGTGCTGGCCGCCGGGACGGTCGGCACCATGACGATGACCGCCGAGATGGTCGTCTCCGCCGCCCCGGTCGAGCAGGCCGGCGCCGCCTCCGCCACCTCCGAGACCGCCGTCGAACTCGGCAGCTCCCTCGGCATCGCCCTGCTCGGCGCGGCCGGCGCCGCCGTCTACCACCACCGGCTGGACGGCGCCCTCCCGGCCGGCGTCGACGGCGAGGCCGCCCGGACCGCCCAGGACACCCTCGGCGGCGCGGCCACCGTCGCCGCCCACCTGCCCGACCGGCTCGGCGCCGACCTGCTGGAGACCGCCCGCACCGCCTTCACCGACGGCCTGCACGTCGCCGCCGTGGTCGGCCTGCTCTTCGCCCTGGGCGCCGCGGCCCTGGCCTACCGCCTGATGCGCCACCTCCCGGCCGCCGCCCCCGCCCCCGCCCCGGAGCCCGTCACCGCCTGACCCGGCCAGCCCGATCCACGCGAGTCATCGAGAGCCCCCGCCCACCCGGGCGGGGGCTCTCCGCCGTTCCGCGCTCCGAACCCCGCACCGGGCGCCGATCCCCGCGTGCCGCCCGCGCCGGACCTCCACCCGGGGGTGGACCACGGTGGGTCCACCCCCGGGTGCGTGCCCCGGCCGCCCGCCGGGGAGGACCGTGGAGGCACACCTCGGACCCGACCGCCGGGAGCCCCTCATGTCCCTTCCCGCCCTCCTCTCCCTCCTCGGCCTCCTCTGCTGGATCGCCTACGAGCTGCTGCTGCGCCGGCGCGAGGACGCCTCCGCCGGCAGCTGGCACGCCGACCGCGGCGACCGCGGGTCGACCCGGCTGCTGCTCGGCTGCTACGCCCTCTCCGTCCTGGCCGTGGTGCTGTTCGACCGCGCCGCGGTCGGCGAACTGCCCACCTGGGCCCGCTGGTTCGGGGTGGCCGCGGTGGCCGCCGGGCTGGCGCTGCGGGCCTGGGGCATGCGCACCCTGGGCCGCTACTACACCCGCACCCTGCGCACCGTGGACACCCAGCGCGTGGTCCGCACCGGCCCGTACCGGCTGATCCGGCACCCCGGCTACGCCGGCAGCCTGCTGGTCTGGGTCGGCTACGCGGTCGGCACCGGCAGCTGGGCCGCCGCCCTGGTGGTCGCGGCCCTGCTGCTCGCCGCGTACGGCTGGCGGATCTCCGCCGAGGAGCGCCTGCTGCTGGACGCCCTCGGGAGCGAGTACGCGGAGTACCGCCGGGTGTCGAAGCGTCTGGTGCCGTTCATCTACTGATCGGATACCGATCGGAGCGGAGCGGTCGGCGGGTGTGAGCTTCGGCACCCGCATTCGGCCAGGTGGACGGCGCGGCGCTCGCGATCCGCTCGAACGGCACCTGGTTTTTGGCCAGCGTTTCCCAGCTGGTGTATCCGTTCTCCGTCATGGCCAGGCATACTGGCCAACACGGGCGCTGGCGCCCGCCACGACTCTAGACAAGAAGGGACCGGTGGCCAGGGATGCTGCGGAACGGTCTTGAGCCCTGGCACATTCTCGTGGTGCTGGCGGTCGTCATCCTGCTGTTCGGATCGAAGAAGCTGCCCGAGATGGCCCGCGGTCTGGGCAAGTCCATGCGCATCCTGAAGGCCGAGACGAAGGCCATGCGCGAGGACGACACCCCGGCGGACGCCGCTGCCGCCGGTACCGCGCAGAGCACCGCCGCTCCCCAGCAGAGCGCCGACCGCCCGGCCGTCACGCCGACCAACGTGACCAAGGCCACCGAGACCAAGCGGCCCGAGACGACCGCCTGATCCTCCTCTTCTCCTCCGGAAAGCCCCTGGTGACCCCACCAGGGGCTTTCCGCCGTTCCGGGCCGTTCGCGGGGCCGCTCAGCGGCTGGTCGCGGGCCCGCACAGGGGCTGGTCGCGGGGCCGTTCGCGCCACCGCGCCTCCCGACTGGCCGTCCGATCTGATCCGTTGTCTCCTGGATTGCACCCCCGGAGGAACGGAGTCCCGGCATGCCGACCGACCGGCCCGGCGACGAGCTGGCCGAGCTGCGGGCCCGGCTGAGCGCCGTCGAGGCCCAGGAGGCACGGCTCGCCCGACAGTTGGCGACCGGCCCGGCGCCGCACCCGACGGACCGTCCGCCGCCCCGGCACCGGGTGCGCTCCTTCCTCGCCGCCCTGCTGATCGTGCTGGCCTGCGTGCTCACCCCGCTCAGCGCCCTCGCCTTCTGGGCGAGGTCCCAGATCAGCGACACCGACCGCTACCTCGCGACGATGGCCCCGCTGGCCAGGGACCCCCGGATCAAGACGGCCGTCACCGACCGGGTGACCGCCGAGATCGTGAAGCAGCTCCCGCTCGACTCGCTGCTCGACGGCCTCGCCCCGGCCGACCGGCCCCAGCTCGGCGCCCTGCTGGGCGGCATCGGCCAGGCCCTGACCGACGGACTCAGCGGCCTCGTCCACACCCAGGTCGCCCGGCTCGTGGACAGCGACGCCTTCGTCGCCCTCTGGACGGAGGTCAACCGGAACGCGCACGCCGCCTTGGAGAAGATGGTGACCGGACAGGGCGGCGGCGCCGTCGAGGTCCGCAACGACACCGTGGTGCTGGACCTCGCCCCGGTGATCGCCCGGGTGAAGTCCGCGCTGGTCGACCAGGGCGTCCCGCTGGCCTCCCGGATCCCGGAGATCCACACCTCGTACCCGCTGGTGCAGTCCGACGCCATCCCCAAGGTCCGCACCGCCCTGCGGGTCCTGGACCTGGCCGGCTTCTGGGTCCCGGTGCTGGCCGGCGTCTGCGCGCTCGGCGGGGTGCTGCTCGCGGCCCGGCGACGCCAGGCGGTGGTGACGACGGCCCTCGGCATGGCGGGCGGTGCGCTGCTGCTGGGCATCGGGCTGAGCGTGTTCCGGGCCGTCTACCTGGACCGGCTCCCCGCCGACGTCGACCAGGCCGTCGCCCAGGCGGTGTACGACACCCTGGTGCGGTACCTGCGCTCGGCCGTCCGGGTGGTGGTCACCCTCGGGCTGCTGGTCGCGCTCGGCGCCTGGGTCATCGGCCCCGGGCGCTGGGCACGCGCCGTCCGGGGCGGCTGGCGCGCCGGACTGGGCGCGGTACGGCGGGTGGCCGGACGGTCCGGGCTGCGGCTCGGGCCGGTCGGCCGGTTCGTCCACCGCTGGAAGGCCCCGCTGGGCTGGCTGGCGGTGGTGCTCGCGGCGCTGGCCTTCGTCCTGTGGAGCTACCCGACGGTGCTGGTGACGCTCTGTCTGGCGCTCGGGCTGGTCGCCGTCCTGGCGGTGCTGGAGCTGCTGGACGAGCCGGGGCGGCCCGGGGAAGGAACCCGGGCCCCGGCCTGAGCGGGCCGGCCCGCCCGGGCACCGGGCTTGGCCTGAGCGGAGCAGTCCGACGCGCGCCGGAGGGTGCGGTGGCCGAGGCTGAGCGGGATGTCCGAGAACCCGCTGCCGCCGCCCGCCGACCTGCGGGCCTGGTCCTGGCTGCTCGGCGCGTCCACGCTGCTGATGCTCGGGTACTTCCTGCTGCCGCTGCAGTTGCTGGGCGAGCGCCGGCCGCTGCTGAGCTGGCTGGTGTTCGCGGGGGCGCTGGTCGGGCTGACCTGGCTGATGCTCGCCAAGATCGTCGGGGTGATGCGGGGGACGGCCAGGCAGCCGGTGCTCTGGCTGGCCTTCCTGATCTTCCTGGCGCTGACCATCTTCGCCGCCACGTACTACGTCCTGGGCGCCCACAAGGCGGAGTTCGCCGGACTGGAGACCCGGCTGGACGCGCTCTACTTCACCGTCGTGACGATGGCGACGGTGGGCTACGGCGACATCACCCCGGCCGGGCAGACGGCACGGCTCGTGGTGGTGCTCCAGATCGGGTACAACTTCGTCTTCCTGGCGGCGGCCGCCGGAACGGCCTCCCGGGCGATCCGCGGCAACGTCGAACGCAGGATCCGCGAGCGGGGCTGAACCGGCCCGACGTACGGACCAGTTGCCACAGCGTTGTCCACAGGCTGTGGACAACGCTGTGGGCTCAGGATCGGCTGGCGTCGATCACGCGGAAGCGATTGCCCTCGGTGTCGGCCGGGACCACGAAGTCCGGGTCCTCGGGGTAGCGCTTCCAGTCGACGCGCTCGGCGCCGAGGGCGGCGGTACCGAGCGTCGGCACACCGCCATCGTGGCGGCCCGTCAGTCGTCCTGGAAGTCGGCGGTGGTGTGGAGGGTGGCGTACAGGGCGGAGAGGCGGGCGTTCCAGTTGGCGTAGGTGGGGACGTCGACGGCGTGCTTCTTGCCCATGTCCCGGATCACCTTCTGGGCGTCCTTGAGCTCCTGCGCGGCGTCGTCCGGGTTGCCCTCGTTGAGGCGGGCGGCGGTGGTGTCGAGGATCCTGAGCAGCTCCGCCTGCTTGTCCCGCTCCTTGCCGACCTGGGCCTGGGCGACGGCCTGGCGGAAGGCCTGGATCTGCAGCGCGGCGGGCTGGTTGCGCGGGACGGCCTGGGTGGGGGCCGGGGGCGCGGACGGGGGCGCCGAGGGGGTGGTGGGGGCCGCCGAGGTCGCGGTCGGGGAGGCCTTCTGGGTGGGCGTCGCGGCCGAACCGGCGGGGGTGGTGGGGGCGGTGGCCGCGGCCGGTTTGGCGGCGGCCGCGTTGCCGGCCGGCTCGTCGAAGGCGGTCAGGGCCAGCGCCGTGACACCGGCCAGGCCCGCCACGCCCAACGCCCCGAGCACCAGCGGCTTTCGGCGGCCTCGGGCGGGCGCGGGCCTGGCGGCGGGGGCGGGCGCCGGGGCGCGCATCGGGGCGGGGACCGGGCCGGGAATGGGCGCCATCACCGAGGTGGCGGCCGGGGGTTGGGGCGGCAGCAGGGTGGTGTGCTGCTGGTCCGGCTGGCCCAGCTGGTTCGGCTGGCTCAGCTGGTTCGGCTGGTTCGACGGCGGGGAGAAGGGCACGGGCGGCAGCAGCTGGGTGGCGGCGCCGGCGGTGTTCGCGAGCAGTTCCGCCGTCGGGTCCCCGACCATCAGTCCCGGTACCGTGCCAAGGAGTTCGGCCCGGGCGGCGGCCGCGTCGGCCGGGCGGTCCGCCGGGTTCTTGGCCAGCAGCCGCAGCACCGCCGCGTCCAGCGCGGGCGGCAGGCCGGGGCGCCGGACGGAGGGCGGCAGCGGCTGCTCGCTGACGTGCTTGAAGGCGATCGCCACCGGGGTCTCGGCGGTGAACGGGGTCGCGCCGGTGAGCATCTCGGTGAGCACGCAGCCGACCGCGTACAGGTCGGTCCGGCCGTCCAGCGCCGAGGCGGTGGCCTGCTCGGGCGAGAGGTAGGCGGCCGTGCCGAGCACGCTCGCGGTCTGGGTCAGGTTGCTGGAGGAGCCGGCCCGGGCGATGCCGAAGTCGACGACCTTCACCCCGCCGTCGTCGGTGATCATGATGTTTCCGGGCTTGATGTCCCGGTGCACCAGCCCGGCCGCGTGCGCGACCGACAGCGCCTCGCAGACCGCCGCCGCGATGCCGACCGCGCGCTCCACCGGCAGGACCTGCTGCTCCGCCAGCAGGGCGGCCAGCGAACGGCCGGTGACCAGCTCCATGACGATGAACGGGGTGCCCTGGTCCACGCCCGAGTCGAAGACCATGACGATCCTCGGGTGCACCAGCATGGCCGCGTGCTGGGCCTCGCGGCTGAAGCGCTCGGCGAAGCGGGGGTCGTCGGCGAGGCCGCCGTTGAGGACCTTGACGGCCACCTGACGGCCCAGCACCCGGTCCACCCCGCGCCAGACGGTCGCCATGCCGCCGACGCCGAGTATCCCGACGAGTTCGTAACGCCCGTTCAGCGCCCGTCCGATCACCTGGAGCTCCCCTCACGTGCCCTGGCCCCGGGGTCCCGGGCCGCCTCGTGCACCCGTGCACGATAGCCGCACCGCCGAGCGGGTCCGCCGGGGGCGGAGGGTGGCGGTCGGGGGACCGGGCAGCGGTCCCCCGGCCGCCGGCACGGGGGTGCG
>NZ_JBHUAL010000221.1:0-16093 GCF_042789775.1 Kitasatospora sp. NPDC056800
GCCGCCGTTCCGGCCCCGCCGAGCGCTTTCCCTCCCGCCGAGGCAGCGCCCCGGTCCCTCACCGAGCACGCCCGTTCCCGAGCACGGAGAGCACACCATGACATCCGCCGCCGAGCCCGCGGCACCGTACGCCGGGGCACCACGCCAACCCGACCACGGGCCCGACCAGGACGTGCCCCGCACGATCACCTCCCCCGCGACCCCGGGCGACCGGGTGTTCCGCGGCGTGCTGCGGCTGGCCGGCTTCTCGGTCTTCGCGATCATGGGACTGATCGCCTTCTTCCTGATCCTGCGCGGCTCCGACGCGCTGCGCGCCGTCGGCCTGTCCTTCCTGACCGAGCAGAAGTGGCAGACCGCCGCCCACAACTTCGGCATCGCCGCCGTCCTGCCCAACGGCCTGCTGATCGCGGTGATCGCGCTGGTCATCGCCGTCCCGGTGGCGATCGGCACCGCGATCTTCATCTCCGAGTACGCCCCGGTGCGGCTGCGGGCCGCCCTGGTCTCGCTGATCGACCTGATGGCGGCCATCCCCAGCATCGTCTACGGCCTGTGGGGCCTGTTCTTCCTGCAGCCGCGGATCATCGGCTTCGTCCGCTGGCTGGCCAACCACCTGGGGGAGTACATCCCCTTCCTCAAGGTGCGGACCGGCGACATCGGCACCTCGTACACCTCGTCGACCTTCATCGCCGGCGTGGTGGTCTCCCTGATGATCATCCCGATCGTGACCTCGCTCAGCCGGGAGGTGTTCTCCCAGGCCCCGCAGGGCGAGCGGGAGGGCGCGTACGCGCTCGGCTCGACCCGGTGGGGGATGGTCCGCGCGGTCGTCCTGCCGTTCGGCAAGGGCGGGGTCATCGGCGCGGTGATGCTGGGCTTCGGCCGGGCGATGGGCGAGACGATCGCCGTCGCGCTGATCATCTCGCCGAACTTCAAGGCCATCACCCACATCCTGGAGAACGGCGCCAACTCGATCTCCGCGCTGATCGCGCTGCGCTTCGGCGAGTCGGACGCGCTGTCGCTCTCCGCGCTGATGGCCGCCGGTCTGGTGCTGTTCGCGCTCACCCTGCTGGTCAACGTGCTGGCCGGGATCGTCATCAACCGCTCGCGCTCCGGCGCCGCGACGGCGGACTGAGCATGACCGACCGTCAGTCCGCCCACAGGGCACGCAGCCGTCCGCACCGTGAAGGGACCATCCGATGACCACGCTCGACCTGCCGCCGGTCGCGGCGTCCGGGCCCGCCGGCGAGCCCTCGCCCCCCGCGTCCCCCGGGCCCGCCGCGGCCGGGACCCCGGGCCCCGAGAAGAAGCTGCGGATCGGCGGCGTCACCCGCGACGACGTCCTCACCGTGGCGGGTGCGGCGGTCGGCTCGCTCGCGCTGGACTGGGTGCTCTACGAGCGGGTGCTGCCGTTCAGCGGCGCCTTCGGCTTCCTGCTCTGCTGGTACCTGCTCTTCCTGGCCGGCTACTACCTGCTCGGCCGGCTCCAGTGGAACCCGATGATGGTGCGGGACCGGCTGGTCGCCGTGGTCGCCTGGAGCTCCGGGCTGCTGGTGGTCGCGCTGACCGCCGACCAGATCGGCTACGTCGCCAGCCGGGGCTGGGAGGCGGCCCAGCACCTCAACTTCTTCACCGAGTCGATGGAGCGCACCGGCCCGCTCGACCCGCTCACCTCCGGCGGCGCGCTCAACGCGATCGTCGGTTCGCTCGAACAGCTGGGCCTGGCCTCCCTGTTCGCCGTTCCGCTGGGCATCGCGGCGGCCGTCTTCATGTCCGAGGTCGGCGGCCGGGCGGCCCGCCCGGTGCGCACCCTGGTCGAGGCGATGACGGCGCTGCCGTCCATCGTGGCCGGCCTGTTCGTCTACGGCATCGTGATCCTCACCTTCGGCTTCGAGAAGAGCGGCTTCGCGGCCTCGCTCGCGCTCACCGTGATGATGATGCCGATCGTCACCCGGGCCGCCGAGGTGGTCATCCGGCTGGTGCCCGGCACCCTGCGGGAGGCCTCCTACGCGCTCGGCGGCAGCCAGTGGCGCACGGTGTGGAACGTGGTGCTGCCGACCGCCCGGCCCGGTCTGGTGACCGCGGTGGTGCTCGGCATGGCGCGCGGCGTCGGCGAGACCTCGCCGGTGCTGCTGACCTCCGGCTTCACCCCGCGGTTCAACGCCAGCCCGTTCGACGCGCAGCAGGTGTCGCTGCCGCTGTACATCTGGAACTACGTCAAGCAGCCGTACGACGGGATGATCGCGCGCGGCTTCGCGGCCGGCCTGACCCTGATGGCCGTGGTGCTGATCCTCTTCGTCACCGCGCGCATGCTCGGCGGCCGCCGTCCCGGGCAGCTGACCCGGGCCCAGAAGCGCCGGATCAACCGGGAGGCCCGCCGCCAGGAGGCGGCCGCCCTCGGGGGCATCGCCCGTCCGTACGCCCTCCACTCGCAGGCGAAGCACTGATGTCCAGACCAACCACCCTCCGTACCAGAGGAGTTCACATGTCCAGGGGCCTCAGTCGCTCCGTGGCCCGGCTGCTGGCGGGGACGATGTCCCTGATGCTCGCGGCGGCCTCCCCGCTGCTGGGGCAGTCCCCGGCGTTCGCGGCCTCCGTCTCGCTGAGCGCGGACGGCTCCAGTTGGGCCGGTCCTGCCATCGACCAGTGGCGGCAGGACGTCTCCCCGCAGGGCATCCAGATCAACTTCAGCCCGGTCGGCTCCGCGGCCGGTCGCACCGCCTGGTCGAACGGGCAGGACGACTTCACGGCCTCGGACGTGCCGTTCCGCTCGGGGCAGGACAGCGGGGTGGGGCAGGGCGGCCAGGCGTCCGGGACCGGAAGCGCGGAGAAGCCCACCTGGGGCTTCTCCTACGTCCCGATCACCGCGGGCGGCACCACCTTCATGTACAACCTGGTGGTCGGCGGCAAGCAGGTCCGCGACCTGCGGCTCTCCCCGCAGACCGTCGTGGACATCTTCACCAACAAGATCACCAACTGGAACGACCCGAAGATCACCAACGACTACGGCAAGCCGCTGCCCAGCCTGCCGATCACCCCGGTGGTCCGCTCCGACGGCTCCGGCGCCACCGCGCAGTTCACCCGCTGGATGGAGCACACCCACAAGGACCAGTGGGACGCCTACTGCAAGTCCGTCAACGGCGTGAGCTGCGGTGACTACACCGAGTTCTTCCCGCCCTCCGGCCGGATGACCGCGCAGAACGGCTCCGACGTGGTGGCCGGCTACATCAAGTCCCCGACCAACGTCGGCACCATCGGCTACGACGAGTACGCCTTCGCCAAGCGCAGCAACTGGCCGGTCGTGAAGGTGCTCAACCAGGCCGGGTACTACTCGCTGCCGACCGCCTCCAACGTCGCCGTCGCGCTCACCGCCGCCAAGATCCGCGGCGTGGACGACGGCACCCCCGCGAACGACCCGAACTACCTGCAGCAGAACCTCGACGGCGTCTACACCATGGACGACCCGCGCGCCTACCCGATCTCCAGCTACAGCTACCTGATCGTGCCGCGCGCCGGAGCCTCCGCGCCCCCGCCGCCGCGCTTCAACAACGACAAGGGCTCCGCGCTCAGCCGCTTCCTCTCCTACGTGCTGTGCGAGGGCCAGGGCAAGGCGGACGACCTCGGCTACTCGCCGATCCCGCGCGGCCTGGTCAAGGGCGGTCTGCTGCAGACCAGGAACATCCCCGGCAACGCCAGCCCGGTCGACCCCGACACCCTCGCCAACTGCGCCAACCCGACCTTCAACTCGGCCGGGGAGCTGACCGTCCTCAAGAACGCCCCGATGCCGAGCCCCTGCGACAAGGCGGGCAGCCCGCTGGACTGCACCGTGAAGGACGGCCAGCCCGTCAAGACCGGCTCCGGCTCGGGCGGTTCCGGCGGCGCGGCCGGCGGCTCCGGCGGTGCGGCGGGCGGTTCCGGCGGCACCGGCGGGTCCGGTGGCACCGGGGGCACCGGTACCGGCGGTGCGGCGGGCGGTACCGGCGGCGCGGGTACGGCCGGCGGTGCCGGCGACCCGAACGCCGCCGGAGCGGCCGGCGGCGACCCGAACGCACCCGGCGCCGGTGACGGCACCGAGGACGTGATCGACCCGCAGACCGGCCAGGTGGTCGCCCGCGGCCGCGGCGGCGCCGCCACCGAGGTGGCCGCCAACGTGGTCGAGATCAGCGGCAAGCCCGAGGACTGGATGCTGTCCTCCCTCACCGCGCTGGAACTGCTCGCCGTGGTGCTCGTCCCGCCGCTGCTCGGCCGCCGTCTGCTGCGCCGCCGCAACGGCTCGGGCGGCACCTCGTGACGGCCCCGGTGCTGGAGAAGCCGGTCGAGCGGAGCGCCCCGGCGCAGCCGGCCGCCCCCGCCGCCCCCGCCGCGTCCGACGCCCCGGTCCGGCCCGCCGTCTCCCCCGGGCGGCGGCGGTTCCTCCAGGGCGCCTGGGCGGTCAGCCTGGCGGCCGCGCTGGTGCTCGGCTTCGTCGGGTACCTGTTCACGCTGTCGCACGTCCAGCAGCGGCACTACCAGTCCACCGGGTACAAGACCTTCCGCGACCAGCTGGCCCGGGCGGTCGCCCCGACCGGCGCGGCCGCCGACGGTGCCCCGGTGGCGCTGCTGGACATCCCGGCGATCGGCCTGCACCAGGCCGTGGTGGTCGAGGGCACCACCGGCCGGGACCTGATGCGCGGCCCCGGCCACCGCCGGGACACCGCGCTGCCCGGCCAGCGCGGGGTCACCGTGCTCTTCGGCCGCGGCGCCACCTTCGGCGCGCCGTTCGCCGACCTGTCCAAGCTGCGGGTCGGCGACAAGATCGAGACCACCACCGGCCAGGGCAAGTTCAGCTACACCGTCAACGTGTACGGCGACGGCGACCACCCGATCGTCGACCCGGCGGCCGGCAACCGGATGGTGCTGGTCACCGGCGACTCCGACTGGATCCCCGGCTCCACCGTGCTGATCGGCGCCCGGCTGGACGGCGACCCGGAGCAGAACCCCGGCCGCCGGCCCGCGACCGTCCCGTACGACAAGGCGCTGGCCGCGGACAAGGGCGCGCTGGCCACCCTCCAGCTCTGGTCGCTCGGCCTGCTCGGCGCGGTGGCCGGCGCCCTGGTGCTGGCCCGGTACTGGCGGCGCTCGGCCGCCTACCTGAGCCTTGCGCCGGTGGTCGGCGCGCTGCTCTGGGCGGTCTACGAGAACGCCGCCGCCCTGCTACCCAACCTCTACTGACGCGCGCCCGGAGGACCGTTCCGATGACCGACGCACCACTGACCGACACCCCGCAGGCCGAGTTCTCACCGACCGACCCGGTCGCCGACACCATCACCCTCCCCCCGGTCGCCCCGGACCCGTACGCGGACCAGCCGTACGGGCAGGACGCGGACGGTCACCCCGACGGCGGGCCGCTCGCCGGGCTGGAGACCCGGGAGGTCTCCGCCTGGTTCGGCAGCCGCAAGGTGCTGGAGCGGGTCTCGCTGGCGATGCCGGCCGGCGAGGTCACCGCGCTGATCGGCCCGTCCGGCTGCGGCAAGTCCACCTACCTGCGGATCCTCAACCGGATGCACGAGATGGTGCGCGGCGCCGCCCTCGCCGGCGAGGTGCTGCTGGACGGCGACGACGTCTACCGGCCCGGCCGCCGGCCCGCCGAGGTGCGGCGCCGGATCGGCATGGTGTTCCAGCGGCCCAACCCGTTCCCGGCGATGTCCATCCAGGACAACGTCTCCAGCGGGCTCAAGCTGGCCGGGATCAAGGTCTCCAAGGAGGAGCGCCAGCACCTGGTGGAGACCAGCCTGCGCCGGGCCGGGCTCTGGGACGAGGTGTCCACCCGGCTGCACACCCCGGGCGGGGCGCTCTCCGGCGGCCAGCAGCAACGCCTGTGCATCGCACGGTCGTTGGCCGTCTCGCCGGACATCCTGCTGATGGACGAGCCGTGCTCCGCGCTCGACCCGACCTCCACCCGCCGGGTCGAGGAGACCATCGCCGAACTGCGCGGGCGGCTCACCATCGTGATCGTCACCCACAACATGCAGCAGGCCCAGCGCGTCTCGCAGACCTGCGCGTTCTTCCTGGCCACCCACGACACCCCGGGGCGGATCGTCGAGGCCGGGCCGACCGGGCAGATCTTCGGCAGCCCGCGCGACCAGCGGACCTCGGACTACGTCAACGGCCGCTTCGGCTGAGCACCGACCGGCTGGAGGAGCCCCGGGTTCAGCCGAGCCCGAGCAGCTCCTCCAGCACCGCCGCGACGCCGTCCTGCTCGTTGCTCACGGTGTGCAGCGGCACCGCCGCCAGCACCTGCGGGTGCGCGTTGGCGACGGCGTACGCGGTGCCGGCCCAGGCCAGCATCTCCAGGTCGTTCGGCATGTCGCCGAAGGCCACCACCTCGCTCCGGTCGATCCCGTGCCCGGCGCACCAGCGGGCCAGCGTGCTGGCCTTGGTGACGCCGGGCGCGCTGATCTCCAGCAGCGGGATCGACGCGGAGCGGGTGATCTCGGCCAGGTGCCCGGCCGCCGCCCTGGCCTCGGCGAGGAACTTGTCCGGGTCGAGGTCCGGGTGCTTGGCCAGCAGCTTGAACAGGCCGCGGACCGACCCGCCGGCCCCCAGCAGCTCCTCCGCCGGGCCGACCTCGTGCTCCATCTCGTCGCCCCACATCGGCACCGCGTAGCCGGCCTCGCGGGCCCAGCCGCCCGGGTACTCGAAGGCGAACGCGGTGCCGGGCAGCGCGGCCCGCAGCGTCTCGACCACCGCCAGGGTGGTCTCCACCGGCAGCGGGAAGGTCTCCAGCAGCTCGCCGCGCCGCACGTCCACCACCGCGCCGCCGTTGGAGCAGATCGCCACCCCGTGGCCGCCGATGTGCGGGCTCACCTGCCGCATCCAGCGCGGCGGCCGCCCGGTCACGAACACCACCCGCACCCCGGCCGCCTCGGCCGCCGCCAGCGCCGCGGCGGTGCGGTCGGTGACGGTGCCGCCGGAGCAGAGCAGGGTGCCGTCCAGGTCGGTGGCGATGAGGCGGGGCGCGGTGCGGGATTCGGTCACCGGTCCATCTTCGCCCATCGGCGCGGCCGGGGCACCGGCCCGGGTCCGCGGCCTCCGGACGCCCCCGCAGTGATCAAGCCCTTCATGCGCCGTTTCCGGCCGATCCGCCCGTACCCGGGGTGTTCGGCCGACCACGGCGGGCATGACTGCCCACGGCAACCCCGTCGGCAGGAAGAGCCATGCCCACACGCCAGCTCCGTGACCAGCCGCCCCCGCCCGCCCGTCCCGACACCCGCGACCCGCAGGCCACCGAAGCGCCGCGGGCACCCGAAGCCTCGCGCGACCCGGTCCTGCTCGGCGACGTCCTCTTCCACACCCTCGCCGACCTCGCCCGCCGCACCTCCGCCCCGTCCCTCCCCGCCCAGCGCACCCGCCCGCACCCGTGACCGCGCCGCGCGGACGTAGGGTCGGGGGCATGCGACTGAGCACCGTGATCCTCCCCGTCCACCGGTGGAGCGAGGGGCAGAAGACCTGGCGGCGGGCCGAGGAACTCGGCTTCCACACCGCGTACACCTACGACCACCTGTCCTGGCGGTCCTTCCAGGACGAGCCCTGGTTCGGCTCGCTGCCGACGCTGACGGCGGCCGCCTGCGCCACCGAGCGGCTGCGCCTCGGCACGCTGGTCACCTCGCCGAACTTCCGGCACCCGGTGACGCTGGCGAAGGAGCTGATCACGCTGGACGACGTGTCCGGCGGGCGGGTCACGCTGGGCATCGGGGCCGGCGGGACGGGCTTCGACGCGACGGCGCTGGGCCAGGAGGCCTGGTCGCCGAAGGAGCGGGCGGACCGGTTCGGGGAGTTCGTGCCGCTGCTGGACGAGCTGCTGACCAACGACGCCACGACCCGTGAGGGGACGTACTACTCGGCGGTCGAGGCGCGGAACATCCCGGGCTGCGTGCAGACCCCGCGGGTGCCGTTCTACGTGGCCGCCGCCGGCCCGCGCGGGATGCGGCTGGCCGCCGAGCACGGGCAGGGCTGGGTGACGTACGGCGACCCGAAGGGCCCGGCGGACGTGCCGGTGGCGGAGGCGCCCGGCGTGGTCGCCGCGCAGATCGGGAAGCTGACGGCGGCCTGCGAGGCCGTCGGGCGGGACGCCGGGACGCTGGAGAAGGTGCTGCTCCAGGGGTCGACGGCGGAGAAGCCGCTGCAGTCGGTGGACGCCTTCGTCGACTGGGCGGGCACCTACCGGGAGGTGGGCATCACCGAGCTGGTGATCCACTGGCCGATCCCCGACTCGATCTTCGAGAACGACCTCACCGTGTTCGAACGGATCGCCACCGAGGGCCTCGCCCAGCTGGGCTGAACCGGGATCCGACGACTGACGACGAGCCGGAAGCGGCGCCGGGCGGCTCACACCACGTCGAGCCGCTCGGCGCCGCCCGCGCAGCCGAGCTGCTGCCCGGCGGCGCGCTCGGCGAAGCCGCGGGCGGCCTCGCCCATCCGCTTGCGGCCGGGCCCGTCCGGGAGGAGCTTCCCGTCCTTGCCGGTGAGCCTGAGGACGGCGCGGTAGCCGGTGCGCCGGCCGTCCACGGTGCACTCGAAGCCCACCGCGCCGAGGCTGTCGCCGCCGGAGAGCACGCCGCCGAACGACGCCTCGGCGGTCAGCAGCCGTCCGTCCCCGCCGTTGACCGAGCAGCGTACGGAGGCCGGGGCGTCGGGGGTCGCCGCCCGGTAGGCCGTCTCCACGAAGACCCGGGGGGCGCCGCCGAGCAGCCCGGTGACGGCCGGGTCGTCGAGCAGGCCGCGGCACTCGCCGTGCGACAGGGCGACGGCCGGCGGCCGGTAGGCGGTGTGGTCGAGGTAGAGGTGCCAGCCGAGCAGGCCGCCGCCGAGCAGCAGCGCGGAACCGCCCGCGATCAGGGCCCGGGGGTGCTTCACCGGCAGAGCTCCTTCGTCTTCGCCGCCAGCGCGGCGCGGGTGACCTCTTCGAGCGCCTGTCGGCCGTCCGCCCCGTCGGCGCGGGCCGCCTCCCCGGCGGTGACCCGCACCTCGACGTAGCCGCTGGGCCCGGTCACGCAGTACTGGGCCGCGGTGGCGCCGCCCGGCCAGGCCGCGGCCAGGCCGGGCAGGTCGAGCGGGCGGGCGTCCGGGCGGGTGGCCTCCGCGGCGGCCAGGGCGAGTTCCCCCTCGCGCCGGACGGCGGTGAGGGTGAGCACGGCGCGGCCGTCGATCCGGACGACGCAGCTCTGCTGGTCGGTGTCGCGGACGCCGGAGCTGGTCCGCTCCTCGGAGTCCTGGTCACCGGGCGGCAGCAGCCGTCCGAGCGGGGTGTCGGCGCCGGTGGGCAGGCGGCAGAGGTGGGCGGACCGGCCGGGGGGCTCGGACGGGCGGTGGCCCTGCCAGTCCCGGTAGCCGACGAACCCGGCGGCGGCCACCGCCACGACCAGCACGGCGGGCAGCAGCAGCGGGTCGTGCAGCCGCCCGGCCCAGCGGCCCGCGAGGAGCCGGGCCCAGCGGGCCGCGGGCCCGGCGCCGGACCCGCTCACGCGTCGCCCTTCGCGTTGGTGGACGAGTTGTTCGCCGTCCCGCGCGACATGCCCTGGAGCGCGCTGTCGCGGGCGCTGTTGGCGAGCCGGTCGATGTCCTGGCGGGCGATCCCGGTGCCGCTGCCGGCGTCCCGGACCGCCTGGTCGGCCCCCCGCGCGACCCGGCCCTCGGCCTCGGCGGTGTGGTTGCGGCTCTCCTGGCGCCCGTCCTCGGTGGTGTCCTTCTTGTTGGCCTCGATGACGCTGTCGGCGATCGAGTCGACGATCTGGTCCGCGATCTCGCCGCCGAGCGGGATCTTCTCGGTCACGCTGCCGATGACGGCGTTGAAGGCGTCCTTGCCGTAGCCGACGTTCTTCTCCAGCGCGTCGTTGAACTCCTTGTCGGAGGCGGCGTGTTCGTTGTGCACCTCGTCGATGCGGGCCTGGTTGAGGTAGCCGCTGACGACGCCGCCGGACTCGGCGTTGTGCTTGATGTCCGACTCCAGCCGGGCGAAGTCGGTCTGCCCGCTGTCCAGGTGGCCGCGGATGAGGGCGGTGGTGTACGCCTGGTTGGCGTTGGCCACCGCGCCGTAGGCGTCCGGGTCGCGGCCGAGGGCGTCGAGCAGCCCGGCCACGGAGGAGGCGTCGAGGGAGGCCGGGGAGCCGTTGACCGGCAGGTCGGTGCCGTGGGAGAGCGAGTTCTGCACGTCGCCGATGTACTCGGCGGTCATGTGCCCGAGGCTGCCCCGCATGGCGGCGAGCTTGCCGTCGCCCTTGATGTCGTCCAGCGCCCCGTCGTCGCCGTGCCGGCCGAAGGTGTCCACGACCCGCTTCATCAGGTCGGCCTGCTCGGTGGTGTGCCGGTCCGGGGGGACGGGGCCCGGCTCGTCGTACGGGTGGCCGGTGGTGGCGGCCTCCAGGGCGCGGCCGAAGGCGGCCGGACCGGCCTGCTTGCTCGCGTCCCACACCTTGGAGTCCCGGGAGGTGGTGTCCGGGATCCAGTCCTTGTCGTGGGAGTAGTAGGAGAAGTAGTCCGAGGGCTTCGGCTTGCCGCCCTGGTTGACCGTGCCGTCCTGGTTGTAGGCGGTCGGCTGCTCGGTGAAGAACCTGTTGGCCGCGTCCGGGCTGTGCGCGAGCGCCTCCAGGATCGCCGTGGTGGGGCGGAAGCCGGAGCCCGCCTCGTCGCCGCCGGTCAGGTTGAAGCCCTGGATCTTGGAGCCGGGCATCGGGGCCGGCCAGTACCGGTCCTGGGTGTCGAGCTGGGTGACGTGCTCGGCGATCGGGTTGATGAAGTGGGCGTCGTAGTTCCCGTTCATCAGGATGCCGGAGAGCACCTGGTAGCCGTACGGCACGTAGTCCAGGCCGGAGGCCCGGTACGGCTTGTCCCAGACCGGCTGGGAGCCGGCCTTGCGCAGCGCGGCGGCCCACTCGTCGGACAGGTGCGGCTCGTTGGTGGTGCGGGTGGCGGTGGCCAGGCCGAGTCCGAGGTTCTTCTGGAGGTCCTGGTAGGCCTTCCAGCGCGGGTCCTTGTCGTCGCGGGGGTGCGCCGGGTCGCCGACCATGCTGTTCCAGGACTTGATCAGGCCGTCCGGGCCGAGGTCCTGGTAGAACGTGGTGGCGAACTTCGGGTCGCTGCCGTGCGAGGCCAACAGCGAGTTCAGCTCGGTCAGTTCGGGCTCGGTGATGTCCCCGCCCCGGGCCGCGAGCTGGGCGGCGCGCCGGCCGTCGGCCTCCGGGCCGCCGCCGATGGCCTTGCCGTTGAAGGACTTCTGACCGTCCGTCATGCTGTCGGCGCGCAGCGCCCAGGCGATCCGCTCGTCGGCGGCGGTGGCCTCGGCGACGGCGGAGTCGATCGCCTTGCGGGCGGCCTCCGCCTTGTCGCCCCACTCCTTCTGGTAGTCCCGGAGGGCCTCGTAGTCGTGCCGGGTGGCGTTGTCGGCCGGGGGCCAGCTCACGGTGCCGTTCTCGGTGAGGGTCAGCCCGGCCGTCCGGGCGTCGGCGACCGCCTTGTCCAGCTTGGTCTTCGCGGCCTTGAACTCGGTGGACGCCTCGGTGAAGATCGAGGCGAAGGCGTTGGCCTCGGTGACGGCGGCGGTCAGCTGCTCGTTGGTGCGCTGGAGGCCGGGGCGGGCCTGGTCGGCGGCGGGGCCGCTCCAGCAGGCGGAGTCGACCTGGGCGATCACCGTGGTGTCCCAGTCGCCGTCCATCGCGTGGAGCTTCTGGGCGACGGTGGTCCAGGCGGTGGCGGCGGTGTCCAGGACGCCGAAGTCGGCGGTGCTGAGCTCGTGGAAGTCGACCATCTCGGTGGTCCTCTCAGTTGCCGAGGTCGTGCTGGACGGCCGACTCGTTCTGCCGGTAGTTGGCGGCGGTGGCGCGCAGCGCCTGGGTGGTCTGCCCGATGGTGCCGCCGAGGGCGGCGACGCACTGGTCCCAGGTGTCGGCGGCGCCCGCCGCGGCCTTGCCGGTGCTCCAACTGGCGAGCGAGGTGGACACCTTGGCGGTGGCCTCGTCGGCGCCCCGGCCCTCGGTGTTGAGGCGGGCGTGGATCTGGTCGGAGTTGTTCCCCGCGGTGGTGAGCGCGTTGGTGTCGGCGCTGAAGCCGCCCCCGCCCCCGCCCCCGCCCCCGCCGCCGGACGCCGAGGCCGAGTTGAGCTGGGTGCGGGCCGCTTCCCGGGCGCGGGCCGAGTCGGTCAGGTTCCCGTCCGCGTCGTAGGCCCAAGGGTTCATCATCCGGTCGAACGCGGTCGCCCGATCAGACATATCGATCGTCCCCCTCCGTGCCGGGGCGCTGCTCCGGCACCCCCGTTGGCAAAGAGTCAGGCAAGTGTGTAAAGAGATTCGACAAAGGGTACAGGTGGATTCCGCTTTTTCTAACCCCTAGGGGTGAGGGGCTCCGACGTCATACCGCAGCAGCAGACGGCCTCGTCATTCCAGCTCATGACCCGTACCGCACAAGGCCGTTACGTTTGGTCCCGTGTCCACAGCTGTCATCAAGACGGACGGCCTCACCAAGAGGTATCCCCGTGTCACCGCGCTCGACCAGCTCACCGTCGAGGTGCGGCCGGGTGTGGTCGGTCTGGTCGGGGCCAACGGCGCGGGCAAGTCCACTCTCATCAAGATCCTGCTCGGGCTCGCCCCGGCGACCTCCGGCCGCGGCGAGGTCCTCGGCCTGGACGTCGCCACCCAGGGCTCCGAGATCCGCGCGCAGGTCGGCTACATGCCCGAGCACGACTGCCTGCCACCGGACGTCTCCGCGACGGAGTTCGTGGTGCACATGGCGCGGATGGCGGGCCTGCCCGCCACCGCCGCCCGTGAGCGCACCGCGGACACCCTGCGGCACGTCGGCCTGTACGAGGAGCGGTACCGCCCGATGGGCGGCTACTCGACCGGCATGAAGCAGCGGGTCAAGCTCGCCCAGGCGCTGGTGCACGACCCGAAACTGGTGCTGCTGGACGAGCCGACCAACGGCCTCGACCCGGCCGGCCGGGACGAGATGCTGGCGCTGATCCGCCGGGTGCACACCGACTTCGGCATCTCGGTGCTGGTCACCACCCACCTGCTCGGCGAGCTGGAGCGGACCTGCGACCACCTGGTCGTGATCGACGGCGGCAAGCTGCTGCGCTCCTCCTCCACCGCCTCCTTCACCGAGGCGACGGCCGTGCTCGCGGTCGAGGTCGGCGACTTCCCGGAGGACCACGGCCGCGAGCCGGGTCCGGCGGTCCGCGAGCGGCTCGCCGCGGCCGGACTGTCCGTCCAGCCCGAGGGCTCGCACCTGCTGCTGGTCCGGCTGGCCGACGAGTCGACGTACGACACCATCCGCGACGCCGTCGCCGGACTCGGCCTCGGCCTGGTCCGGCTGGAGCAGCGCCGGCACCGGGTCGCCGAGCTCTTCACCGACGCCCAGGACACCGAGCAGAGCAAGGGAGGGACGAACGATGCCGCTGCCTCCTGAGACCAGGTCCGCCGACACCGGCGTCATCCACGACATCGGCTACCGCGGCTACACCGGCCCCCGGCTCGGCCGCAGCTACGCCACCCGCGCGCTCTTCACCCAGAGCCTGCGCGCCGCGTACGGCCTCGGCCGCTCCGGCAAGTCCAAGGTGCTGCCGATGCTGGTGCTGGGCGTGATCACCGTGCCCGCGCTGATCTTCGTGGCGGTCTCGGTCGTGATGAAGCGCGACGAGCTGCCGGTCGAGTACGCGGGCTACCTCTCCATCTTCAGCCTGGTGATCTCGGTCTTCCTCGCCTCCCAGGCGCCGGTCCTGCTCTCCCGGGACCTGCGCTACCAGACCGTCCCGCTGTACTTCTCCCGCCCGATCACCCGCACCGACTACGTCCGGGCCAAGTTCGGCGCCATGGTCTGCGCCCAACTGCTGCTGATGGCATCCCCGTTGCTGGTGCTGTACATCGGCGCGCTGCTCGCCGGGATGGACTTCGGGCACAACACCGCGCACTTCCTGTACGGCCTGGTCGCGGCCGTGCTGTACGCCCTGGTGCCGACCTCGGTGGCCGTGGTGATCGCGGCCGCCACCCCGCGCCGCGGCTTCGGCGTGGCCGCCATCATGGGCTACCTGGCGGTCAGCGCCGCGCTGGGAGCGGCCGCGGTCGGGATCAGCAACCGCAGCACGACCGGCTCCGACGCCCCGCAGTGGATGTCGCTGATCTCGCCCACCGACCTGGTGGAGTCCCTGGTCAACGAGCTGTTCGGGCTCGGCGACGGCTTCGACCGCCGGCACGCCCCGGGCGGCCTCGGTCTGGCGGTGTTCGCGCTCGTCGCGGTGGCCATGGTGGTCGGCTCGTACCGGCTGCTGCTGCGCCGCTACCGCAGCGTCTAATCCAACTGCAGTGTCTGAGAGGACGCATGGCCACCATCAGCATCGACAAGGTCTCCCGCTGGTTCGGGAACGTGGTCGCGGTCAACGACATCACCATGACCATCGGCCCCGGCATCACCGGCCTGCTCGGTCCCAACGGGGCGGGCAAGTCCACCCTCATCCACATGATGAGCGGCTTCCTGGCCCCCTCCAGCGGCTCCGTCACCCTGGACGGCGCGCCGATCTGGCGCAACCAGCAGGTGTACAAGCAGATCGGCCTGGTGCCCGAGCGGGAGTCGATGTACGACTACCTGACCGGCTGGGAGTTCGTCCTCGCCAACGCCGAACTGCACGGCCTGCCCCAGCCGGGCGCCGCCGCCCGCCGGGCGCTGGACCTGGTGGAGATGGACTACGCCAAGGACCGCCGCACCGGCACCTACTCCAAGGGCATGAAGCAGCGGGTCAAGATGGCCTCCGCGCTGGTCCACGACCCGTCCGTCCTGCTGCTCGACGAGCCCTTCAACGGCATGGACCCGCGCCAGCGGCTCCAGCTGATGGACCTGCTGCGCCGCTTCGGCGCCGACGGCCGGACGGTGCTGTTCTCCTCCCACATCCTGGAGGAGGTCGAGCAGCTGGCCCGGCACATCGAGGTGGTGGTCGCCGGACGGCACGCCGCCTCGGGCGACTTCCGCAAGATCCGCCGGCTGATGACCGACCGCCCGCACCGCTACCTGGTCCGCTCCAGCGACGACCGCCGGCTCGCCGCCGCGCTGATCGCCGACGGCTCGACCAGCGGCATCGAGGTGGACGAGCGGGAGCGGGCGCTGCGGATCGAAGCGGTGAACTTCCAGGGCTTCACCACCCTGCTGCCCAGGGTCGCCCGGGAGGCCGGCATCCGGCTGTACACCGTCTCCCCGGCGGACGAATCGCTGGAGAGCGTCTTCTCCTACCTGGTCTCCGCGTGAGCGCCGTCGGCAGGACCACTGTCGGCGGGACCGCTGCCGCCAGGACCGTTGTTGCCCAGGAAGGGGCCGACCGACCATGAACCCCACCGTCGCCAGGCTGACCCTGCGCGGGCTGCTGGGGCGCCGCCGCGGCCTGCTGCTGCTGGTGGCCCCCGCCCTGCTGCTGGTCGTCGCGGCCGTCGCGAGCGTGTCCAGCGCCGACCCGCACGACATGGCCAACAACATCCTCGGCGCCCTCGGCCTCGGCACCCTGATCCCGATCCTCGGACTGGTGGTCGGCACCGGGGTGATCGCCAACGAGATCGACGACGGCTCGATCGTCTACCTGCTCGCCAAGCCGCTGCCCCGGTGGCGGATCGTGACCACCAAGCTGGTCGTCGCGATCGGCGTCACCTGGCTGTTCTCGGTCGTCCCGACGCTGCTGGCCGGGCTGCTGCTGGTCGGCACCCAGGACGGCGTGGCGCTCGGCTACACCGTGGCCGTGCTGGTCGCCGGGGCCGCGTACAGCGCGCTGTTCCTGCTGCTCGGCGTGGTCACCCGGCACGCGGTCGTGGCCGGTCTGGCGTACGCCCTGATCTGGGAGTCGACGGTCGGCAACTTCGTCGAGGGCGCCCGGACGCTGAGCATCCAGCAGTGGGGCCGCTCGGTGGCCGAGGCGGTCGCGGGACAGAACGCGATCAGCTCGGACGTCTCGCTCGGAGCGGCCGTGCCGCTGCTGCTGGTGGTCACCGTCGCGGCGACGGTGCTCGCCTCGGTGAAGCTGGCCGGGATGACCCTCGCCGGCGAGGAGTGAGCCCCGTACCGCACAAGCGGTGAGCCCCGGACACCTGTGAGGGTG
>NZ_JBHUAL010000222.1:0-16017 GCF_042789775.1 Kitasatospora sp. NPDC056800
GACCGCATCCCGCGGTCCGGCCTCCTCTTTTTTGCGACGGCTTCTCGCACCAGCTTTTTGCATACTGCGCCGGTTGCGGTCGCCCCCTTGTGCGGTGAACGGCGGATGGACTAAACCTCTGTGCCATCTGGTCCAGACCATTTGACGCCGCTTCAGAGAACAGGTCCGGTATGCCCACTCGCGCCTCAGCCCTGCTCGCCGCCGCCACCGTCGCCGCGCTGCTCGCCGCCCCCGCCACCGCCAACGCCGCCGACGGACGGCACGGCCCGAAGCTGAAGGGCCAACGGGTCGGCTACTTCACCCAGTGGGGCGCCGACAGCTCCGCGAAGAGGGTCCAGGAGTCCGGCCAGGCGGCCAGGCTCACCGTCATCAACTACGCCTTCGGCAACGTCTCCGCCGAGGGCACCTGCTTCGAGAGCAACGAGGCCGGCCAGGGCGACGCCCGCAACGACTACCAGCGCTCCTTCTCCGCCGCCGAGTCGGTGGACGGCGTGGCCGACGCCCCGGGCCAGAAGCTGAAGGGCCACCTCAACCAGCTGCGCAAGCTCAAGGCGAAGAACCCCCAGCTGCGCACGGTCATCTCGCTGGGCGGCTGGTCCTGGTCCAAGTACTTCTCCGACGCGGCCGCCACCGACGAGGCCCGCAAGAAGTTCGTCTCCTCCTGCATCGACCTCTACGTCAAGGGCGACCTGCCGGTCCTGGCGGACTCCCCGGAGGGCGGCAAGGGCGCCGCCGCGGGCGTCTTCGACGGCATCGACATCGACTGGGAGTACCCGGGCGGCGGCGGGGACGCGGGCAACGTGGTCCGCCCCGAGGACGGGCACAACTTCACGCTGCTGATGCAGGAGTTCCGCGACCAGCTGGACGCGCTGAGCGGCCGGAAGGGCAAGAAGTACCTGCTGACCGCCGCCGTGGCCGCCAACGAGACGGTCGCCGACCGGCTCGAACTGCCGCAGCTGAGCGAGTCGGTGGACTGGCTGAACCTGATGACCTACGACCTGCACGGCCCGTGGGAGGGCAAGGGGCCGGCCAACCACCAGGCCCCGCTGTACTCCGACCCGGCCGACCCGGACCCGCGCCGGCGCAGTGCCGACCAGGCCGCCGACCACTACCAGGAGCGCGGCCTGCCCGCCGAGCAGCTGGTCCTCGGCGCCCCGCTGTACGGCCACGGCTGGACCGGCGTCGCCCCCGGCAAGCGCGGCGGGCTCTTCCAGAGCGCCACCGCGTCCGCGCCCGACCACTCGTACCAGGAGATCAACGCGCTGCCGGGCAAGGTCTACCTGGACCGCGACCACGGCGCGTCCTGGAAGTACGACGGCACCACGTTCTACAGCTACGACACCGCCGAGGTGCTCACCCAGAAGGCGCGGTACACGCGCTGGAACGACCTGGCCGGGGTGATGGTCTGGTCGCTGGACGGCGACGACGCCCAGGGCAGCGCGATCGCCGCGCTGGACCGCGGCCTGAGCCGCGACTGACCGCTCCCCCCGCCCCGTACCCAGGGCCCGCCGCGGACGCCCCCGCGGCGGGCCCTGCTACGCCGTGGGACCGGCCGGCCCGGCCGGCTGCTCGTGCGGGCCCCGGGGCTGCCGGGCGGGCGGCGGGGAGCCGTCCAGGATGCCGCTCTGCGCCGTCAGGTAGGCGAGCTGGGCCCGGCTGTTGCTGCCGAGGATCTCCGACACCCGCTTGAGGTGGCTCGCCACGGTCCGTGAGCTGATGCCGAGCCGGCTGGCGATCGCGGCGTCCGTGTAGCCGTCCACCATGAGCTGGAGCACCCGCAGCCGGGTCTCGTCGGTGAGCAGCGGCGGGCGCTGCTGGTCGCTCTCGTAGACGACCGGCGCGGCCCGCTCCCAGGCGTGCTCGAAGACCGAGGCCAGGAAGTGCACCACGCCGGGGTCGGTGACCTTGAGCGCGTGGTTGTGGTGCTCGAGCTCCTTGTCGGGGATGAACGCCACCGAGCGGTCGCAGATGATGAGCCGGTCGAAGACCTCGTCGACGGTCCGCACCTCGATGCCGGCCTCGGTGACGGCCTTGATGTAGTCCAGCGTCGGGTAGTGCGCCCGGACGGAGTGCTGGTAGAGCGTGCGCTGGCGGACGCCCCGCTTCTGCGCGTCCAGGGCGAGGACCAGCGATCTGGCGAGGACGTCGGTCGGCCGGCTGCCGCCCGGGTGCGCGGTGAGCAGCTCCCGCTCGGTCGCCTGGGTCGTCTCGGCCACCGCGGCGGCGATGACCGCCGCGCCGCTGAGCCGCTGGACGTTGTCCCGGCCCTCCCGGCGCAGCGTCCGGTAGACGCTCTCGACCTGGGACATGGCGGTCCGGATCGCGGCCACCTGCTGCTGCTGTTCGAGGATCTGCTGCTCCATCGGGTGCAGCAGCGCCGTGGTCGCGACCTCGGGCGGGACCGGCACCAGGACCGAGGGGTCGCCCAGCGCCGCCGTCAGCAGCCCCAGCTCGGTCAGGCAGGCGGGCGGCTCCGCCGTCGGGGCCCTCCCCAGCAGGACGGCCTTGCGGTAGAACGTGATCCCCTCGTCACAGGGCCCGGGGTGGGCCTCCGGGCCACTGACGTCCGATATGTCGCACATGTGCCACCCCCTTCGGAATCTTGCAGTGCACGATCCTGAGCCATCGGATCTCTTCTGGCAAGGACCCATTCCCAGGCATTCTCTCTGTGTGCGGGGAAACCCCCCAGCACGAACGGATAGGTCTATCTAGGGGTGGAAATGAAGATCATGCGGTTCCCGGGTCGAATCCTCGCGTCCTTCGTTATGGCCGCCGTCGCGGTGATCGTCGTTTCCGCCGCGCCGGACGCCCCCAGCAGCGCCCCCACCGCTGCCGCCAGCGACGTGGCGCTCCTGCCGGGCGACCCCGGCTGGGCCTGATCGGCCGGGCGGGAATCCGCCACCCCTGGACAGTAGCGCCGATCCGCCGACCTGCGGGAGTGCTGCGAATCACGTTTCGCGGATATCGGCGCGCCGACATTCAGAAGGAGAGAGAAATGACCGCTGCGATTGCCGTACCGAAATGCCTGGTGTGCGACACCGACTTCGAGGTCGACGAGGCCTGGGAGCGGGGCGAGGTGACCGAGTGCGCGGCCTGCGGCCAGGAGCACGAGGTCGTCGAGAAGTCCGAGGCCGGCGTCCGCCTCGACCTGGCCCCCGAGGTGGAAGAGGACTGGGGCGAGTGACCTCCTCCGGCCGCGTCCTGCTGTCGGCCACCATGCTGCGCCCCGAGGAGAAACTCCTCCTCGGGGCGTTGCGCGGGGAGGGTCTGACGGCGACTCCACTGCTCATGGAGGATCTGGCCGAGGTGGTGGCGGGTCGTACCGACCCGCCGGCCCTGGCCCTGATCCGCAACCTCTCGCACCGGGACGCGATCAGCGTCTCGTGCCGCCTGGAACACGCCGGGATCACCACCCTCAACCGGGCGTCGACCATCGAGACCTGCAACGACAAGGGCCTGCAGGCCCTGCTCTTCGCCCGGCACGGCATCCCCCACCCGCACACCCGGCACGCCTTCAGCTACGACCAGGTGCGCGCGATCGTCGCCGAGCTGGGCATGCCGGCGGTGGTCAAGCCGGTCAGCGGCTCCTGGGGGCGCGGTGTCACCAAGCTCGCGGACGCCGCGTGCCTGGAGGCCTGGGCCGCCGGGCGCGAGTCCGTCGACGCCGCGGGGAAGCTCTTCCCCGTCATCGTGCAGGAGTACATCGACAAGCCCGGCCACGACCTGCGCGTGGTCGTCGTCGGGACCACCCCGGTCGTGGCGATCCAACGGGTCTCGGACGACTGGCGCACCAACACCCACCTCGGCGCCGAGGTGCGGCGCGTCGACATCACCCCGGAGATGGAGAAGCTCTGCGTCCAGATCGTCGACGTCCTCGGCCCCGGCTTCTACGGGGTCGACCTGGTGGAGGACCGGACCACCGGTGACCTGCTCGTCCTGGAAGTGAACGCCAACCCCGAATTCGCCCGCTCCTCCGCCCTGCACGGAGTGAACGTCGCCGGCCACCTCGCCTCGTACGTGGCGGGGCAGCTGACGGCCGCGGCCGTGTGACCCGGAGAGGAACCATGGAACTGTTCGACACCGCGACGGTGCTCGCCCGCGTGCTCACCTCGGGCGTGGTCATGAGCATCGAGAAGAGCGACCGTGAACTGCCCGCCCTGGAGCGGCTGCTGACCAAGCGGACCGGCCGGGCCAAGGCCGTCCTGCTGAACAGCCGGACCGGGGCCCTGCACGCGGCCCTGGCCGGCCAGGGCATCGGCCACGGCGACACCGTCGCCCTGGCCGGGCCGGACGAGGCCACCACGGCCTTCCTGGCCTGGCTCGGCGTCACCGTCGAGGGGCAGGCCCCGGCCGCCTTCGACCTGGTCTCGCTGACCCCCGAGAACGCCGGCCGGCTGGACGAGCTGACCGCCGAAGCCACCGCCCCCGCGCTGGTGGTGGACCTGAGCGGGCTCGGCTTCGGCCCGGCCGCCGCCGTGCTCACCGACGACGAGCGGCTCTGGGCCCGGGCCGAGCGGCTGAAGATCTTCGGCGCCTACGACCTGCGCACCATGTGGACCCAGCAGGAGGCCGACGAGGACCTGGTGCCGGGGGTGCAGTTCAACTACCGGCTGAGCCCCCTGGTGGCCGGTTGCGTACGGATGGCCCTGACCCACGCGGCTCGCCCCGCCGCCGCAAGCTCCGGAGCACGCTGATGATCACCGACTTCCCGAACTCGCCCCTGCCCCTGCCCACCGAAGCCGACCTCGCCGACGAGCTCGCCGCCCTCGGCGGCGGCGCGATGATCCCCAAGGCCCAGCGCCGCACGCTCTTCCCGATCATCACCAAGGAAGACGTCTTCAACCTGATGCTCGCCCAGCGGCAGGCGCCCGACAAGGTCGTGGCCGACTTCGCCGAGGCGTACCGCGCCTACGTCGGCGCCGAGTACGCCCTGCCCACCGCCAGCGGCACCTCCAGCCTGCACATGGCCCTGGTCGGCGCCGGCGTGCAGCCCGGTGACGAGGTGATCGTCCCGGCGTTCACCTTCATCGCCACCGCGCAGGCCGTGGTCGCCGCCCACGCGATCCCGGTGTTCGTCGACATCGACCCCGACACCTACTGCATGGACCCGCGGGCCGCGGCCGCCGCGATCACCCCCCGGACCAGGGCGCTCATGCCGGTGCACGTCCACGGCCTGCCCGCCGACGTGCCGGCCCTGCGCGCCCTGGCCGACCAGCACGGCATCGCCCTCGTCGAGGACGCCTCGCACGCCCACTCCGCGAAGATCGGCGACCGGGTGGCCGGCTCCTTCGGCGACGCCGCCGGCCAGAGCCTGATGGCCGACAAGAACTTCCCGCTCGGCGGCGAGGGCGGCATCGCCTTCTACGCCACCGAGGAGGCGTACGGCCGGGCGGTCGCCTACCTGGAGCGCCACGCCATCGACTACGGGATGTCCTGGGTGGCCGCCGCCTTCGGCACCAGCCAGCTGGCCCGGCTGCCGTACTACGACGAGATCCGGGCCCGCAACGCCGCCCTGCTCGGCGAGGCCCTGGCGGGGACCGGCCTGTTCACGCCGCCGCACGTCCCGGACGGGCACGTGCACGCGTACAACATGTACCGGACCACCCTGCACCCGGAGGCCGTCGGCCTGGAGGACCTGCCGGTGCACGCCGTCAAGGAGGCGGTGCACGAGCTGCTGGTCGCCGAGGGCGTGCCGGCCCGTGAGTGGCAGAACACCCCGATCCCGTGCCACCTGCCGTTCCGGCACCGCGACGGCTTCGGCAACGGCTACCCGTTCTCGCTCAACCCGGACGCCGTGCGCGACCACCGGCCGGAGGACTTCCCGGTCACCCTGGGCATGCTCGACAGCACCCTGGTGCTCTGCCGCGAGCTGCGCTCCCCGGTCGAGTACGAGCGGATCCTGCGCTACGCGGACGCCTTCCGGAAGGTCGCCCGGCGCCCGGACGCCATCCGCAAGCTCGTCGAGAGCGGCGACCACCGCCGTCCGTGGGAGAAGGCGGCCCGCCTTGGCTGACCAGAAGATCCGCGTCGCCGTCATCGGCGCGAGCGGCTACACCGGTGGCGAGGTCATCCGGCTGCTGCTCGAACACCCCGGGGTGGAGCTCGCGTTCCTCTCCGCGGAGCGCAACGCCGGTGCCACGGTCGGCAGCGTCCACCCGTGGCTGCGCAACCACCCCAGGGCCGGCTCGCTGACGCTCCGGCCGCTGGCGCAGCTCGCCGAGGCCGGCCCCGTCGACGTCGCCTTCGGCTGCCTGCCGACCGGCACCCTGCCGGAGCAGCTGCCGCTGATCGCCGACAACGCCAAGCGGGTGCTCAACCTGGGCGGCGACTTCCGGCTCCGCGACGGCGACGACGTCCGGACCCACTACCCGAGGACGGCCGCGAACCCGCCGAGCGAGGATTTCGCCTACTACATACCGGAGTTGAGCCCCGAGGTCCCGCAGGAGCGGTTCATCAGCCTGCCCGGCTGCATGGCCGTCACCACCATCTACGCGCTCTACCCGATGTTCGCCGCCTCGCTCGCGACCGACCGGGTCGTGGTCGACGCCAAGACCGGCTCCACCGGGAGCGGTCGCGGCGGCGGCGAGCCGCACGCGGAGCGCAGCGGCAACATCCGGGTGCACAAGCTGCACGGGCACCGGCACGCCCCGGAGGTCCAGCAGGCGATCGCCGACCTGACCGGCGCCGCCGTGGACCTGCGGTTCTCCACCCACAGCCTGGACGTGTCGCGCGGCATCATGGTCACCGCGTACACCGAACTGCGGGACGGCGTCACGGCGTTGGACGTCAAGCGGGCCTACGCCAAGGCGTACCTCGGCAAGCCCTTCGTCCGGGTCCGGCCGGCCCCCAAGGCGGCGCAGGACTTCCCGATGCTCAAGGCGGTCGTCGGCTCGAACGTCGCCGAGGTGGCGGTCGCGGTGCGCGGCGACCAGTGCGTCGCGGTGGCGGCCCTGGACAACCTGATCAAGGGCGCGGCCGGCCAGGCGATCCAGGCGATGAACCTGATCTCCGGCCTGGACGAGACGACCGGACTGCCCACCACGGCGGTGTCGCCGTGAGCCGTCCGCTGTACGTGATCAAGGTCGGCAGCGCCACGCTCGACCACGGCACGATCCACAAGGAGCTGGCCGACCTGGTGGCCCGGGGCGCCCGGGTGCTCCTGGTCGCCGGCGGTGCCACCGGCATCGAGGCCCACTACCGCGCGATCGCCCGCCCGATGCCGCAGCTGCGGCTCGCCAACGGCGACGAGGTGCGCTACTGCCCGCCCGAGGAGATGACCCACCTGGTCGACGCCTACGAGCGGGTCACCCTGCCCGCCGTGGAGCGGGAGGCCCGGGCCCTCGGGCTCGGCGTCTTCACCGCCGTCGCGGCGCGCGGCGCCCTGGTGACCGGCCGGGCCAACCGGCCGCTCAAGGCGCTGTCCGCCGAGGGCCGGCCGATCGTGGTCCGCGACCACCGGGCCGGCGTGCCAGCCCAGGTGGACACCGCCCGGCTGAACGCCCTGCTCGACACGTACGACCTGGTCTGCCTGTCCGCGCCGGTCGCCGACCCGGACGGCGGCGCCCCGCTCAACGTGGACGCCGACGTGCTCGCGGCGGTCCTCGCCAACGCGCTGGACGCCGACCACCTGCGGCTGGTCACCGGCACCGCCGGACTGCTGACGGACAAGGACGACCCGCGCTCCACGCTGGCCGACGCCTACCCGGGCGACGGAGCGCGGTACGCCGCGGGGCGCATGCGGCAGAAGGTCCGCGCGGCCGAGATCGCCCTGGAGGGCAGCGCCGACGTGGCCATCACCGGGCCGCACACCATGTCCGAGCCGGCCAACTGGACCAGGTTCTGGCGGGTGCGCGAGCCCTCCGCCGACCTGAGCCTGCTGACCCGGGTGGTCTCGGTGCCCTCGGTCTCCGGTGACGAGGCCGAACTCGCCACCCTGCTGGCCGAGTGGTGCCGCGAGCGCGGCATGGACGCCGCCGTCGACGAGGCGGGCAACCTCGTCGCCAGCCGCGGCATCGGGCCCCGCCGGCTGCTCCTCCTCGGCCACCTCGACACCGTGCCGCACCGCTGGCCGGCCGAGTGGCGCGAGGGCGAACTGTGGGGCCGCGGCAGCGTGGACGCCAAGGGCTGCCTCGCCAACTTCCTGGAGGTGCTCGCGCACGCGGACATCCCGGAGGACGGCCAGCTGTGCGTGGTCGGCGCGGTCGAGGAGGAGATCTCCTCCTCCAAGGGCGCGTTCCACGTCCGCGACCACTACCCGGCCGACGCGGTCGTCATCGGCGAGCCCAGCGGCTCGGAGAAGCTGACGCTCGGCTACTTCGGGCTCTTCAAGCTCAAGGTGACCGCCTCGGTGTCCAGCGGCCACTCGGCCGGACAGGACGCGGTCTCCGCCCCCGACCTGCTGATCGAGGCGCTCGGCGGCATCCGGACGGCCGTGCTGGCCCACGCGACCGACGCGCTGAGCGCGGTCATCGAGATCAGCAGCCGGACCGGGCGCGAGCACCACCACGCCACCGGGATCCTCAACTTCCGGGTGCCGCCCACGGCCGACCTCGACGCGCTGCGCTCGGCCGCGCTCGACCAGGTCCGGCCCGGGGTGGAGATCGAGGTGCTGCGGGCCACCCCCGGGTACGTCGGAGGCCGCTCCAGCTCCCTGGTCAAGGTCTTCAGCCGGGCCTTCGCGGACACCGGCGTCCGGCCCCGCTTCGTCGTGAAGAAGGGCACCTCGGACATGAACACCCTGGCCACCACCTGGCGGGACGTGCCGATGGTCGCGTACGGCCCCGGCGACTCCTCGCTGGACCACACCGACGAGGAGCGGATCGGCGCCATGGAGTACCGCACCGCCCGCTCGCTGCTCGCGGACGCCGTCAACCGGTGGTTCGCCCTGCCCGAGGGGAGCCGTCGATGAGCACCCTGCTCGCCCCGCCGCAGACCGGGGACGACCTGCTGGCCACCCTGGCCGACCGGGCCGTACGGGCCCGCCGGCTGGTGGTCGACATGGCCGCCGGGCCGCGCGGCTGCCACCTCGGCGGCAGCCTGTCCGTCCTGGACATCCTGATCGCCGCGCTGCACCGGGCCTCGGCCGGGGACGGCACGGAGGTCGTGCTCAGCAAGGGCCACGCCGCCGCCGGGCTCTACGCGGCCCTGCACGTCAGCGGCGTCCTCCCGGAGGACCCGACACCGCGCTACGGCCTGGCGGGCGAGCCGTTCACCGGCCACCCGGGCCCCAAGGTCCCGGGCGTGCGCTTCCCCACCGGGAGCCTCGGCCACGGCGTCCCGTACGCCGCCGGCTGGGCGATGGCCCGCCGGATCGGCGGCCGGAGCGGACTCGGCATCGCCGTCGCCGGCGACGGCGAGCTCCAGGAGGGCCTGGTCTGGGAGACCTGCCAGGTCGCCGTGGCCCAGGAGCTGGGCAACTTCGTGCTGGTGGTCGACCGCAACGGCGGCCAGAACGACGGCATGGTGGCCGACATCTCGCCGCTGCCCCGGCTCGCCGAGCGGTTCGCCGCCTTCGGGTTCGAGGTCGCCGAGACCGACGGGCACGACCTGGCGGCGCTCACCGGGCTGCTCGCCGGGGACCGGGCCGGGGCCCGCAGGCCGCTGGCCGTCATCGCGAACACCGTCAAGGGGAAGGGCGTGCCCGCCGTGGAGGGCAAGGCCGGCTCCCACTACGTGACCATCGACGCCACGCGCGCCGCCAAGTGGAAGCGAGCGATCCGATGACCCTCTCGGGCCGTGACGCCTACCGCGACGAGCTGACCGGGCTCGCCGCCGAGGACGACACCATCCTCTGCCTGGAGGCGGACCTCGGCGGCAAGGGCCACCCGTTCCAGGCCGCCCACCCCGACCGCTTCTTCAACCTCGGCATCGCCGAGGGCGCCATGGTCGACATGGCGGCGGGCCTCGCCGCGGGCGGGTACAAGCCCTTCGTCAGCACCTTCGCGCCCTTCGCGGCGCTGCGCGCGGCGGAGAGCCTCAAGCTGACGCTGGGCTACCTGAACGCCGGGGTCACCGTGGTGGCGCCGTACGCGGGCGTCTCCGGCGCCTGGTTCGGCACCACCCACCACTGCCTGGAGGACCTCGCCGTCCTGCGCAGCATCCCGGGCGTGGTCATCGCCGCCCCCTACGGGGAGGCGGAGATGCGCGCGGTGGTCCGCGAGGCCGTGCGCTCCGGCCGGCCGCACTACATCCGCACCGGGCGCAACGCCCAGTACCGCTCGCTCGACCGGGAGGGCGAGCGGGCGCCGCTGGTCACCTGGGAGTCCCGGGCCGAGCCGGGCGAGGTCTGCCTGGTGTCGGTCGGCGAGGAGGGCACCCGCCTGGCGCTGGCCGCGCGGGAGGCCCGCCCCGGCACCGGCCACGCCCACCTAGTCTACCTGGACCACCCGAACCTGGCCCGCGCCGCGGCCGAACTCTCCCGCCACCACCGGCGGTTCGTCGTGGTCGAGGAGCACCGCGCCCAGGGCGGGGCGGCCGAGGCCCTCGCGCTGCTGATGCCCGGGTGCGAGGTCACCGCGGCGAGCGCGGACCTGACCTGGCCGTCCACCGGCGGCGACCACGAGGAGGTCATGGCCGCGGTCGGGCTCACGCTGCCCGCCGTGCTCGCCGCGGTGGCCCGGGCCGGCGGCGCCGGCCGGCTGCCGGCCGTCTCCGGAGCCTGCGTCCGCTGAGCCGCCGGGGACCGCGTCCGCCGCGCCCCCGCCCCCGTCATCCCCTGATCCGCCACAGTCCGACAAGGAGCACAGCCATGCACATCCTCATGATCGAGTGCAACCCGAACGGGATCGCCGGTATCGCGAACGCCCTGGAACTGGGCCACGACGTCACCCTGGTCTCGGTCGACCCCGACTTCTACCTCAGCGTCTCGCCGCTGACCGAGGCCGCCTACGCCCACCCGAACTGCCAGGTCGTCAAGAGCGAGCAGGCCTTCTCCCTCGACGAGCTGACCGACCTGGCGCGCCGGCTGCACGAGGCCAAGCCGATCCACGGCGTCACCACGTACAGCGAGTACCACACCGTGCACACCGCCGCCGTCGCCGAGGCGCTCGGCCTGCCCGGCATGAGCATCGACGGCGCCCGCAACGCCCGGCACAAGCACCTGACCCGCACCACCCTGGCCGGCACCGGCATCCGCCAGCCGCGCTTCGCGGTGGCCACCGACCCGGCCGAGGTGGAGGCCGCCGTCCGCGAGGTCGGCTTCCCCTGCGTGGCCAAGCCCTCCGACGGCACCGCCAGCCTCCACGTCCTGCACCTCAAGGACGAGGCGGACCTGCGCGAGTACCTCGCCGAGCTGGCCCAGGTCGCCGACTACGGGCGCGGCGTCGTGCGCATCCCGGAGATCGTCATCGAGGAGTTCGTCACCGGCGAGCTGATCTCCGTCGAGTCCTGCGTGCTCGCCGGGGGAGAGGTGGTCAACCTCGGCCTGACCGACCGCTCGCTCAGCGGGTTCCCGTACTTCATCGAGATGGGCCTGACCTACTTCAGCGGCCACCCGCTCCAGGAGGAGCTGTTCGCCGCCACCACCGCCGTGCTGAACGGGCTCGGCGTGGACTTCGGCTTCATCCACACCGAGTGGCTGCTCGGCCCGGACGGCCCGGTGCTGTGCGAGGTCAACGGCCGCCTGGCCGGCGGGATCGTGCCGACCCTGATGGAGATCACCTCCGGCGTGGACCCGTACCTGGAGGTCATCCGCCAGGCCCTCGGCGAGCGGCCCGAGCTGGCCTTCCCCCGTGAGACCACGGCCAGCGGCCACTGGTTCGGCTCCCCGGTCGCCGGGACGGTCGAGGCGATCGGCTTCGACGCCCTCACCGACCTGCCCGGCTTCCACAGCGCCCTCGGCTACAAGAAGCCCGGCACGGCCGTGAACCGGCTGTCCCGCAGCAACTTCGACTGGATCGGCCACATCATCTTCACCGGCGGCGACCGGGACGAGGCCGCCAAGCGCTGCCAGGACGGCCTGGACCGCATCGACCTGCGCCTGTCGGTCGAGGTGGCCCGGTGAGCGCGGCCACCCCCGAGCAGCGGCGGCCCGCCGTACTGTCGGGCGTGGCCGTCCCCGCCCTGGACGCCGAGGCGCTGTTCGACGTGACCGTCGAGGACGGGGTCTTCACCCGGATCGAGCCCTCGGGCACCCGTCGCGGCGACGAGCCGGAGCTGTGGCCCGGCTACACCGAGACCCACGCCCACATCGCCCTGCCCGCCAACTTCGACGACACCGCCGAGGACCCGCGGATCATCGCCCTCCAGTACCTCTACCACGGCGTCACCCACGTGGTGGACATGTTCGGCTACCCGATGGTGGCCGACGCCTGGGAGGCCGGCCGGGCCGCTTCGGACCTGCCGTACCCCGAACTGGTCCACTGCGGCTACGCGGTGACGGCGATGACCAACGCGGCGGGCCTCTCCGGCCACGGCGTGGAGTTCCCGACCCCGGTGTACATGCTCGCGGTCGAGGCCGACCTCGACCAGGCGCTGCGCAACAACGCCGAGCGCGGCGCGACCTTCCTCAAGGTCATGTTCACCGACGGCACCGAGCAGCCGGGCTCCAAGGTGCGCTTCTCCCGGCTGTCGGAGCGGGTGCTGCGGTTCACCGCGCGGATCGCCGCCGAGCGCGGCATCACCGCGGTGATCGACTGCAACACCCTGGAGGAGACCCGCTGGGCCTACGACTGCGGCTTCCGGCTCTTCGCCCACACCGTCCGCGACCGCACCCTCGGCGACGCCGAGTGGAAGGACCTGGCCGGCGCCCGGTTCGTCTCCACCCTCTCCGGGCTGCGCCCGATGGTCATGACGGCCGACGACTTCCTCGCCGCGTACGGCCGCGAGGGCTTCGCCGAGACCCAGGACGTCCGCAACCTGGACGCCGTCCGCGGCCTGGAGCAGCCGTACGGGATCACCTACGGCCTCCAGGAGACCCGCACCGGCGCGCTGGGCGACATGCGCCGCAACGCGCTGGCCGCGCTGCGCGAGGGCAACCTGCTGGTCGGCACCGACTCGGGCAACACCGGTGCCTACCACGGCTACTCCCTGCTCGGCGAGCTCGACCTGCTGCGCGGGGACGACCCCTCGCTCGCCGACGCGCTGCGCCACCAGGCCACCGTCGGCGGCCGGCGCTACTTCGACGAGCTGCGCGGCGAGTCCGGCGCCGCCCACCCGATCAGCGTCGGGGCGCCGGCCACCTACAACCTGCACGCGCCGGGCCGGCCGCTCTCCGCGCTGCCCACCGCCACCGTCGTGCGGGGGACACCGATCGACCGCCAGGCGGTCGCCCGGGCCATCGCCGGGCTCCGCGCCGCCGCGGCGGCCGGCACGACGACGCACGACACGAAGGAGGGGGCGGCCCTGTGACCGTCGACCGCAAGCGGGCGCTGATCGGCGTCAACGCCGGCATCCTGCTCGCCAACACCGGCAGCTACATCTGGTTCCCCGTGCTGGTGGCCTCGCTCGGCGGGGTGGACAGCGGCTTCTGGGCCGGCGTCGTGATGGCCATGACGTACGTCGGGCGGCTGCTCGCCACCTTCTTCTACGAGGGCGTGGCGCTGCGCATCGGCATCCGCGGTGCGGTCTTCCTCGGTACCGCCCTGGAGGCGGTGGCGCTGGGCCTGATGGGCTTCGGCACCGGGGTGCTGGTCTACGCCGTGCTCGCCTTCTTCATCGGCTTCGGCTCCGGCACCTCCTTCCCCGGCCTGAAGAACGTCCTCGCCTCCTACCCCGACGACGAGCGCCCCAAGGCCTTCTCGACCTTCCAGATGGCCGGTCAGGTGGGCGTGTTCGGCGGCGCCATGCTGGGCGCCGTGCTCGCCGACGTCGAGCTGCGCACCCTGTTCTCGGTGGTG
This sequence comes from Kitasatospora sp. NPDC056800, assembly GCF_042789775.1. Lineage (NCBI taxonomy): Bacteria > Bacillati > Actinomycetota > Actinomycetes > Kitasatosporales > Streptomycetaceae > Kitasatospora > Kitasatospora sp. NPDC056800. The sequence continues at coordinate 13,836 of NZ_JBHUAL010000222.1, forward strand.
TTCGCGATCTTCCTCGCGTTCTGCCTGGCGGCCTCGTCCTTCATCCCCCGGGACGGCTTCCAGCCCCCGGCGCCGGTGGAGCCCGGGGCCGGGGCGGCGGCCCGCAAGCCGCTGTTCTCCACCGCGGTGTTCAAGGGCATCGACATCCGGGGCGCCACCCGCTACTTCCTGCTGTCGGCGGTGTTCTGGTTCCTGTCGATCGGCTTCATCGTCGGCATCCCGCTGCACATGGAGCGGTACGTGCCGCAGTGGGCGCCGTCCTCGCCGTTCTGGATCACCGGGCTGAGCATCCTGGTGCTCCAGTACCCGGTGTTCAAGTTCCTGATCGGCCGGTTCAGCCCGGCCGTGGTGATGGCGATCGGCCTCACCGGCATGACGGTGGCGTTCACCGCCCTCGGCGCGGGGCGCGGCGCGGCCTGGGTGGTGGTCGGGGCGCTGACGGTGGTGCTGGGCGAGATCCTCTTCGTGCCGTCCTTCGACATGTGGATCGCCCGCAAGGTCCCCGAGCGCCAACTCGCCAAGGCGATGGGGGCGATGCACTTCTTCCGCAGCGCCGGGAACATGGCCGGCTCGGTGCTCGCCGGTGTGCTGTTCGACCTGTCGCGCTCCGCCGGGGTGCCCGGCGCGAACTGGTACGTCGACGCGGTGGTGGCCGCCGGCTGCGCGGTGGTCTGCCTGGTGGGCCGGGCGGAGGGCACCGAGGCCGCGGCGGCCCAGGAGGCGGAGGCGGGCACCTCGGACGCCGTGGGCGCCGCGTCCGCCTGACAGAACCCGAGCGGTCGCGCGTCGCGGGGCCGCGGACGGAACGAGAGAGAAAGAGACAGGAAAGAGCAGATGGCAGACATTTGCGTCATCGGCGGGACCCGCTACTTCGGCAAGCTGCTGGTGCGCCGGCTGCTGGCGGCCGGCCACCGCGTCACCCTCGTCACCCGCGGCCGGACCCCGGACCCGTTCGGGGACTCCGTCCGACGGCTGCGCGCGGACGTCAACCGTCCCGGCGAGCTGGCCGAGGCGGTCGCCGGGGAGCGGTTCGACGCCGTGGTGCACCAGATGTGCTACACCCCCAACGCCGCCGTGGAGGCCTGCGAGGCCTTCGGGGACCGGGCCGGGAAGCTGGTGCTGACCAGCACCATCGAGGTCTACAACCGGGACACCTTCCGCGGGCCGGTCGCCGCACCGGAGTTCGGCGCGCTCGCCCGCGAGGAGGAGCTCGACCCGGCCGGCTACCCGTACGACCTCACCCTGCCCTGGCAGGACGACGACTACCTGGAGGCCAACTACGGCGAGGGCAAGCGCCAGGCCGAGGCCGCGGTGACCGACCGCGCCCGGGTGCCGGTGCTGCTGGCCCGGGTGGCCCACGTGCTGGCCGAGGAGGGCGACTTCACCGGCCGCTACCGCTTCCACGTCGACCGGATCCGGGACGGGCGGCCGATCGTGGCCCACGCCGGGCCGGGCCGGACCTCGCTGGTGCGGGCCGAGGACGCGGCCGGCTTCCTCGCCTGGGCGGCCGTGAACGAGGTGACCGGCGCGGTCAACGTGGCCTCCCCGGACACCGCCGACGTCTACGATGTCGTTGCCTCGGTGGAGGGGGCGACCGGGCTGACGGCCCAGGTCATCGAGAAGGAGGACCCGGCGGGCGACCCCGACCTGTCCCCGTTCTCCTGCCCGGCCGACTTCGCGATGTCGGCCGACCGGGCCGCCTCGCTCGGCTACCGGTTCACCCCCATCGCCGAGTGGCTGCCCGCGCTCGGCCGGGCCGCCGCCGCCGACACCGATCCCACCACCGCCAAGGAGCAGTGATGTTCGACCTCATCGTCATCGTCAGGGTCACCGAGCCGGACGGCGTCCCGGCGGTCGCCGACGCCCTGGCCCGGATGCGGCCGCTGTGCCTCGCCGAGGACGGCTGCGTCAGCTGGGAGGCGTACCACTCGCAGGACGACCCGGGCCGCTTCGTCCTGGTGGAGCGCTGGGCGACCCGGGAGGCCTGGGAGGCGCACGACGGCGGCGACGCGATCCAGAAGGTCTACATCCCGGACATCCTGCCGCGGGTCGAGCGCGAGGTGCACCCCAGTGTTCCGGTCTCCGTGAGCGCCGGCTGAGCACCGGCTGAGCGCGCCGGCTGAGTGCACCGGCCGCGCCGGAGAAAGGCCGTGGGCCCCGGCCCGCCCCTGGTTTCCAGGAG
>NZ_JBHUAL010000223.1:0-15996 GCF_042789775.1 Kitasatospora sp. NPDC056800
CCCGGACGAGGGTCACCCGCGCGAAGGTCACTTGACCGCCAGCCAGACGACGGCGCCCAGGACGACCAGCACGACGACGGCGACCAGCGCGATCACGCCGGTGCGGCCGCTGCTCTTGCTGCTGCCGTAGGTGGAAACGTTGCCCGGGGCCTGGGGCGCCGGGCTCTCGTCGACGAACGCCCGGAACATCTGGGTGCTGCCGGCGGGGTCGTAGTCGTTGTCAGCCATGGCACGGACTCTAACGAATCGGCCCACCTCGGGCACACCCCGGACCCCCGTCGCGCGGACCACACCACCCTTCCGTGCAACAGCCTCGTGAAGACCGCGGGGTTCCCGGAATGCCGGACCGGGCCATGGGGTTGACTGCCTTCATGACCGGAAACCACAGCCGGGTGAGCCTCGGCACCTCCGACCTGTCCGTCTTCCCGCTCTCCCTCGGCGGCAACGTCTTCGGCTGGACGGCCGACGAACAGCAGTCCTTCGCCGTCCTGGACGCCTACGCGGCGGCCGGCGGAAACTTCGTCGACACCGCCGACGTCTACTCCTCCTGGGCCCCGGGCAACACCGGCGGCGAGTCCGAGACCGTCCTCGGCAACTGGCTGCGCAGCCGCGGCAACCGCGAGGACGTCGTGATCGCCACCAAGGTCGGCATGCTCGCCGAGCGCGGTGGCCTGGGCGCCGCCAACATCAAGGCCGCGGCCGAGGACTCGCTGCGCCGCCTGGGCGTCGAGCGGATCGACCTCTACTACACCCACCGGGACGACGACACCCCGGTCGAGGAGTTCGTCACCGCGCTGGACGAGCTGGTCCGCGAGGGCAAGGTCCGGGCGGTCGCCGCCTCCAACATCTCCGCCGAGCGGCTCACCGAGGCGCTGGCCTTCGCCGAGCGCGAGGGCCTGGCGAAGTACGTCGCCGTCCAGCCGCACTACAACCTGGTCTCGCGCGGCACCTTCGAGGGCCCGCTGGCCGACGTGGTCGCCGAGCACGGCCTGGCCACCGTCCCGTACTACGCGCTGGCCTCCGGCTTCCTGACCGGCAAGTACCGTCCGGGCGCCGACGGCGTGGCCAGCGCCCGCGCCGAGGGCGCCGCCCGCTACCTGGCCGAGCCGCGCGGCCCCAAGGTGCTGGAGGCGCTGGACACCGTCGCCGCCGAGCAGGGGGTGGAGCCCGCCTCCGTCGCCCTGGCCTGGCTCGCCGCCCGTCCGACGGTCGCCGCCCCGATCGCCAGCGCCCGCACCGTCGAGCAGCTCCCGCCGCTGCTGGTCGGCGCCACCCTGCAGCTCACCCCGGAGCAGACCGCCCTGCTGGACGCCGCCTCCGCCTGAGCCGGATCCGGCACCGCGGCCGCTCCGAACGCGGTCCGGGCCCCGACAGCGGCGCGCTGTCGGGGCCCGGTACGGCCTTCGCCGTTACGGCCGCGCGGTCACGGCCGCCCGAAGTGGGTGGGGTAGTAGCCCTGGCTGAGGGTCGAGATCCGGACGGTCGTGCCCGGCCGGGGAGCCTCCACGAACTTGTTGCCGCCGAGGTAGATCCCCACGTGGTGGATCCCCGAGGCCCGGCCGCTGTCGGACCAGAACACCAGGTCGCCGCGGCGCAGCTGCCCGGCGCTGATCGGCGTGGTCGCCGCGTACTGGTCGTCGGCCACCCGCGGCAGGCTGATCCCCGCGCGCCGGTAGGCCTGCTGGACCAGCCCCGAGCAGTCGTAGCCGGACGGGCCGTTGCCGCCCCAGACGTACGGCTTGCCCAGCTGGGCGAGCGCGTAGTCGATGGCCGACTCCATGCTCCCGGAGGCCGGTGCGGGGTTCGCCGACGGGCGACTCGCGGGGGGCGCGGGCTGCGCGGGGGTCCGGGCGGAGCCGCCGGACTGCCCGGTGCGGCTCGCGTAGACGTCGTAGTGGCTGGTCCAACGCCACTCGCCGCTGCCGTTCTTGAACCAGTACTTCGAGCCGTCCCAGCCCTGGCGCATCCCTGCGGAGGAGGCCGATCCGTTGGAGACGGCCTGAGCGGAGGAACCAGAGGAACCGGCGGAGCCGCCGGACTGCCCGGTACGGCTCGCGTAGACGTCGTAGTGGCTGGTCCAACGCCACTCGCCGGAGCCGTTCTTGAACCAGTACTTCGAGCCGTCCCAGCCCTGTTTCCCGGCCGCGGCGTGCGCGGATCCGGCGCCGGCCGTCAGGCCGACGACGCCGGCGCCCGCCAGCACGGTGGTGGCCAGGCAGGTGCCCCGCACGGCCCGGTGTATTCGGCTGCCGCCGGCCGCCGCCGCGGAGCGGGCGGTGCGCGGCCGGACGACGCAGTTCGGGCAGCCGCAGCCCGCGAGCGCGGGGATGCTGCCGAGGCGCTCCTCGAAGCCGATCAGTCCGGGATCGCCGTCGGGGCCGATACCGGACTCGGCGTACGCGCCGGTGGCTATCCTCATGCGGGTCGTCCTTCCTTCCGCCCGGCACGGGCGGCCGGGGACGGTACCGAGGCGGCCACTCCGGCCGGGGCGACGAAGGCGACCAGCAGCTGCTCCATCAGCGCGCTGCGGGCGGCCTCGTCCAGTTCGTGCGCGGTGGCCCGCTCCAGCCGGCGGACGGCGAGCGCCGCGGCCTCGACCGCGTCGTCCACCAGCACCGTGCGCAGGCCCGCGTCCAGGTCGGCCAGTCTGCGCCGGCGCATCGACTCGGCCACCTCGGGCGCGTAGTCCAGGGCCAGCGGCTGCACCGAGTAGACCTCCAGGCCGGCCGGGGCGACCTCGGCGGCCAGCGCCCTGGTCATCTCGTCGGCGAACCACTGTCCGTCGCGCAGCGCGGGGCCGGGCGCGGCGTTGCTGTCACAGGGCAGGGTGGACGCGGTGCGGGTGAGCACGGCCTGGACCTGCTCGCGCAGGTAGCTCTCGTGGTCCTCGATCGCGAGCAGCGCCCGCGCGGTGTCCTTGACCCGCCAGACGATCAGCAGCCGGACCACGATCGGCGTGCCGGTGCGGTCCACCACCTTGACCGGCTCGCTGCGCCAGTGCCGCAGCCGCACGTCCACCCGGCGGCGGCGCAGCAGCGGGTTGACCCAGACCAGGCCGGTCCGGCGGACGGTGCCCCGGTAGCGGCCCCAGCGGGTCAGCACCCGGGTCTCGCCGCCCGCGTTGGCCAGCAGCCCGGCGAGCGTGAACACCACCAGCAGGCCGGCGGCGGCCACCGCGGCGATCCACGGCGCGTCCACCTCCACCCGGCCGCTCTCCCGCGCGGCGCTGCCGCGCAGGTCGGGCAGCGCGTCCCAGTACGGGATGACGCCGGTGCGCAGCAGCACGAGCAGCACGCCGCCCACGCCGATCAGCACCGCCAGCAGGGCCAGCCAGCCGGGCAGCGCGGTGGCGCGCTGCTCGCGCAGCGCCTGGTCGGCGCGCGGCGGGCGCCGGGAGGTGGTGGCGGTCAGGGCCCCGGCCACCGTGGGGTCCGGGAGTTCGACGGTCTCCGGGGCGGCCGACTCCAGCGGGTCCCGCAGGTCCGCCGAGCCGCCGTGGGAGGGGCTCGGGACGACGGCCAGCGGGGTGGTCGCCGGACCGCTGTCGGCCGGGCCGCCCGGCTTGAGGGTCTTGACGGCGGTGGTCCCAGCCAGCGGGCCGGAGCCGACGGCGGAACGTTCCGGCAGGGCCGGCGGGAGCGCCTTGGGCAGGTTGTCGGGTCGCTGCGAAGAATCGCGGGTGACGTCCATGCACGGATCCTCTGGGTCGGTGTGTCGCGCAACGGGCGGCCCGGATCTGACGGGCAGTGCCAGGGTCAGGCTAAGTTCATACGTCATCAAATGCGACATTTGAGCCGAGGTGTGTCGACATTTACTGACGAATCATCCAAAGCCGACCTGACGCGCAGGCACATGAACTGATGGTCGGGACAGTTCGGCGCAGTTCAGCGCCGAGGAGCACCTGGCCTGCGGGCGAACACCCGACGGGTGATCAGCCCGAGGCCGGTGAGCACCAGCAGGAATCCGGCGATTCCACCGCGCCAGCCGGTCGCCCCGGACCGCCCGGACGCGCCCTGCGCGGTCTCCACCGGCGGCGCCGCCAACGGCGGAACCGCGTCCCCGGCGGGCCCGGCGGAGTCGACCGGGTCGGCGGCTCCGGCCGGTGAGGGCCCGGGCCTCACCGCGACGACGGCCGCGGCCGGGGCGCCGTGGCCGGTAGCGGGGGCCGGCGTCAGGCTCGGGGAGAAGGCCTCGGCGGTCGAAAGGGTCGGGACGACGGGCCTGGTGGAAGCGGCGGACGCGGCCGCCACGGTCTTCGCGGGCCCGGGAGTCGCCCTCGACGGCCCCGCCGACGGGCCCGCCGACGGACCGGAGCCCACCGGACTCGCCGTCACCGGCCGTGCGCCCACCGGCGGAACGGCGACCGGCACCCCCGCTGGCGCCGCCACGACGGACGGAGTCGGCGAGGCCACCGCCGCACCCTGGGCGCTCGGGCTCGGCTCGGCGGGGCCCGAGGGCACCGCCGCCGCACCGGACTCCACCGGACTCGCTGCCGAACTCGACGCCGGCACCGCCGCCGTCGGGCTCGACGCCCCCGGACCCGAAGCCGAAGCCGTAGCCGTAGCCGTCGCACTCGGAGCCGCCGCGCTCGGCAGCACCAGGCTCGGCAGTACCGGACTCTGCGCCGCCGCACTCGGCACCGCCGGGCCCGACGCCCCCGGAGCGGGCGCCGCCTCTGTCGTGGCGACCCGTACCGGCACCGGCTCCGCCGAGGCCGCGTTCCCCGCCCGGTCGGTCGCCGTGACGGTCAGCCACTGCTCCCCGGCCGCCAGGTCCCGGTTGGCCGTGCAGCTCCAGCTCCCGTCGAACGCCGTCGTCGCCCCGCAGAGCACCGTCCGCCGTTCCGGCTCCGCGCCCGCGTCGGCCCCCGTCGTGACCAGCACGTCCGTGCCCGGATCCGCCCGGCCGGCCAGCTTCGGCCGGCTGACCCGCACGGTCTCCCCCGGGGCCGGCGAGGTGAGCACCGGCCGGCCCGGCAGGGCGGTGGAGACGACCAGCGGGACCGGCAGCCCGGCCGTCCGGTTGCCCGCCCGGTCGACCGCGACCGGGGTGAGCAGGTGCTTCCCGACCGTCAGGTCCTCGACCGGCAGGCAGGACCACGCGCCGCCCGCCGGCACCCCGGTGATGCACAGTTCGTCGCTGGAGCCCTCGTCGAGGACCGAGACGGTGCTGCCCGCCTCGCCGGTGCCGGTGAGCCGGAGCCCCGGGTCGTTGGTGTACGCGGGGACGGTGAGCGTGGGAGCGCCCGGCGGCACGGTCTTCACGTCGACCGTGACCGGATCGCCGCGCAGCACCACGCCGCCGCCGGTGGTCTCCACCGGGGTGAGGGCGTGCGGACCGACGGCCAGCTCCGTGCCGGGGCGGCAGGACCAGTCACCGCCGCTCCCGGCCTCGGTCCGGCAGAGGACGGTGTCGCCCTCCCGGACCTCCACCGTGGCGCCGGCGACCGCGCCGTGGCCGCTGACCTGCGGGCGGGCGTCGGCGAGGACGGCACCGGCGACCGGCTCGGCGATCTCCGGCCGGGCGGCGCCGACGGTCAGCTCGATCCGCTGGTCGGCGGCCTGTCCGGAGTCGGCGAAGCCGCCGGAGGAGACGAGCTGTCCGGCGTCGCGGCCGATCCGCAGCCGGGCCCAGGTCTCGCCCGAGGCCGCGCCGGGCGGGACGGTCCACTCCAGGGTCGCGGTGGCGGCGCCGACCGGGATCTCGGTCTGCACCCGCTGGGCGGGGTCGAACCGGCCGGTGCGGCCGAAGTCGATCCAGCCGGCCAGGGTGGCGGGCCGGTCGCCGACCGCGACCGGGACGGTGAGCCGGTAGTAGCGGCCGATCGCCGCCTCGGTGGGGAAGGGGAGGGCGATCGACACGTCGGCGCCGCTGCGGCCGGTGCGCGCCGGGGCGGTCGCGCCGGCGCCCAGAAGGAGGTCGGAGGCCACGTGCGTGGCGGTGCCGTACTCCTGCGGGGCGGCGTCGAGGTCGACCCGGGCCGGGAGCCCGGAGGGCGGCACCGCCCGGTGTTCGGCGGACCGGGTGTCGGGGAACTGCCGGGCCGCCGCGAGCGGGACGTTCCACGCGGTCAGCAGCCCGCTCGCGAGGACGGCCAGGGCGACAGCCGTACGGGGAAACTGTCGGCTCATCCGGCTCTCCTTCGCGGTCGGCTGCCGGGGGGTGGGCAGTCTGCACAAGATCCGACAAAAAGGAATCACGATCCTGGGCCGGTCATACTGCGACACCGGTGCTTTTGGCCGTATCCCACCCGTTCGGCGGTCATCCGGGCGGCAGGACGGGATGTACCCGAAACGGCTGCATTTCATCCATTAGGCGGCAATCGGCGCCACCCGAACGGACGCGGGAATGGCACCTCCAGGCCCATTCGGCGGACACCGGCCTCCGGGACGCGGCCACCCACCCGTGGCCTGTGTTCGAATCACTCGCCGGGTACGCCGGGGAAACGGAGAAGCCCCCGGCCGGTGGCCGGGGGCTTCTCGATGGTGCGCTCAGCAGGATTCGAACCTGCAACCTCTTGATCCGTAGTCAAGTGCTCTATCCGTTGAGCTATGAGCGCAAGGAACGGGCGAACCCGATCTTGCGGAGTTGAGTGCGCTCAGCAGGATTCGAACCTGCAACCTCTTGATCCGTAGTCAAGTGCTCTATCCGTTGAGCTATGAGCGCTCGCCCTGGTGAACGTTGCCGCCGGGGCGTTGCGGGGACAACATTACATGACCTGCGGCGTAGGACGAAATCGGTTGTTCCGGGCCCCGCCCGACCCCTCCCGACCTCCTCCCGCGCGCCGCCGGGGCCGCGCTCCGGGCCGTCCCGGACCGCAGCCGGACCGCGGCCGGGAACGTGTCCGGGAACGCGAAGAGCCCCCGTCGACGAGATCGTCGACGGGGGCTCCCGACTGGCGGAGGCTGAGGGATTTGAACCCTCGATCAGGAATAACCCCGAAACCGCATTAGCAGTGCGGCGCCATAGACCGGACTAGGCGAAGCCTCCCCACAGGGATCGTACCCGCGCGAGCGGAGCCGTTCCGTGTGTCAGTGATGATGCCACAACCGTGGGGCTCGGCACCAACCGCCGCCAACGTTACTAGGCGGGTCGACTCCGCCGCAAAGAAGAATGAGATACTGCCGTCTCCGGAGGAGCTGCCCCGAGCCGAGGAGACCTGTCGACGTGAGCAGCAGGCCGATCCGAGGCGCTGCTCGCCTCGCCGCCATACTCGACGCCCTGCCCGACGCGTTGCTGCTGGTGAACAGCAACGGCACCGTCGTGGACGCCAACAGCGCGGCGGTCCAGGCGTTGCAGGCGCCGGGCACCTCACTGGTCGGCATGGGCGTGCTGGGTCTGCTGCCCGAGTTCGACCCCAGCCGCATCCCCGGCTCGATGCGACCGGCCACCCGCGACGGCGACGCCCTCGACCGCCCGGTCCGGATGACCGCCCACCGCACCGACGGCACCACCTTCCCGGTCGAGGTGTCCGGCAACGACTTCGCCGACGACGGCGACGGCCGCGGCTACGCGCGCTCCCCGTACGACTCGTACCGCGAGAACTCGCCCTCCTCCTCCGACCTGCTCCTGCTGCTGGTCCGCGACCTCTCCGGCCGGCTGGGCGTCGAGGCCGAGCTACGCCGCCAGCACAAGCAGACCGAGATGATCCTGCGGGCCGCCGCCGAGGGCGTGCTCGGCGTCGACCTCGAAGGCCGCTGCGTGCTGGTCAACCCGGCCGCCGCGCACATCCTGGAGTACCGGGCGAGCGAGCTGGGCGGGCGCGAGCTGCACCCGCTGATCCAGCACTCCCGGGCCGACGGCACCCCGCTGGCGCTGGAGGAGTCGGCGCTGCTGGACACCCTCACCTCCGGGCGCAAGCACCGGGTGCGCGGCACCGTGCTGTGGCGCAAGGACGGCCGACCGGTCACCGTCGACCTCACCACCGCCCCGGTCCGGGACGGCGACCAGCTGGTCGGCGCGGTGATGACCTTCACCGACCGCAGCCGCGAACTCGCCCTGGTCGCCCGCAACGAGCACCTCACCGCCGTCCTGGAGAGCGAGCTGGGCAGTGCCCTGAACGCGCTGAACGAGCGGCTGGACGCGCTCGCCGCCGACCCGGCCGGCCAGCTCTGGCCGGAGGCCAACTGGACGCTGCGCCGGCTGGCCGCCGAGTGCCGCCGGTACGGGAAGCTGATCGACGGGGTGCTCGACCACCAGCGCTGCGAGGCCGGCGAGAGCGGCGCCGCCGAGGCCAAGGACGGCAAGGACGGCAAGGAGCCCAAGGCCGGCGCCAAGGACGGCAAGGACGGGCCGAAGGCCGCGTCCCGGGTCCCGGTCGGCCTGGACAAGGTGGTCCGCCGGGCCGTCGAGGAGGCCGGCGAGCTGGTCGGCCCCGGCCGGGTGCGGTTCTCGGTGCACGCCGCCGCGGTCGAGGTGATCGCCGACGAGCGGCGGCTGGCCCAGGCGCTGGCCCACCTGGTCGCCGACGTCAGCGGCGTCGGACTCTCCCTGGACGCCCCCGTCGCCCCCTCCCCCGGCCTGACCGTGCCCGGGCTGAACGGCGCCGCCGCGCCCGCGCTGCCGCCCGCCCCCGAGCCGCCGACCGTCGTGCTGGCCGCCGCCCAGCGCGGCGAGGTCGCCCGGGTCGAGATCCGCGGCCCCGGCGTCGGCGGCAGCCCCGTCCACCTGCCGATAGCCCGCGCGGTGGTCGAGCGCCACGGCGGTGTGCTCCAGCCGCACGAGCTGCCCGGCAAGGCCGGCACCACGTACGTCGTCGAGCTGCCGCTGGACCCGGTCGCCGCGAAGGCCGCCGCCGAGCGCGCCGCCGCCGAAGGCCGCTCCGACCGGCCCAAGGAGAGCGACAGCGCCGTCCTGCCGGAGCTCCCGGGCATCCCGCAGCTGCCCAGCAGCGGCGAGGGCGCCGAGCCCGCGGCGGCCGACGAGCAGCCCGCTTCCGAGACCCCGGAGGCCGCCGCGGCCCCCGCCGCGGAACGGGCGCCCGCCGAGGAGCCGCCCGCCGAGCGGCGCGGCCGCCGCGGCCGCCCGGCCGCCGAGACCCCGGCGTCCGACACCCCCGACGCCCCCGGCGTCCCCGGTGCTCCCGGCAACCCCGACATCCCGGCCGACCAGTGGCCGAACGCCCCCGCCCGGGTCGAGCGGGCCGTCCCCGAGCAGTGGAACGGCACCGGCAACGACCCCGCGTACGGCCGCCAGGGCCTGGCCGGGCCGAACGGCGCCCAGAGCGACCCGTGGGGCAAGGACGACGGCCGCTCCGGCCCCGCCTACGCCGTGCCCGTCGAGGGCCACCGGGCGCAGCCGAACCGCCCCGGCGGGCGCGAGCCGCTCGCCCTCGGTCCGGCGCCCGCGCCCGCGCCCGCCGCCCCGGACGGCACCCCGCCCGGCGGCACCCCGACCGCCGAGGCGGCCCAGGAGCAGGCCTCCGGCGAGACCAGGCACCGCCGCCGCCGCGCGCTGCCCTCGGCCGAGGAGTCCTCCGGCGGCTTCGCCCTGCCCGGGGCGGCCGACACCCCGGTCTACCCCGGTCTGGAGCACGCCCTGCCGGCCGGCCCCGCGCCCGCGCCGCCCGAACCGGCCGCCGCCCCGACCGGGCGCCGCCGTCGGCTGGCCGTCCCGCCGGGGCCCGGCCCGGACGCCCTGGTGAACGCCTCCGGCCCGTCCGGACAGGGAGGCCAAGGAGGCCAGGCAGGCCAGGCGCAGCCCTCCCCCGGCACCGCGCTGGCGCCCGCCCGGGCCGCGCTGCCCGCCGCCGAGGAGCCGTCCGGCCCGCGCCCGGTCGGCACCGGACTGGGCGAGCTCGCCCCGCCGCGCCAGCTCGGCCCGGTGCCCGCCGCCGCGCCGCAGCCGCCCGTCCCGGCCGACGCCGCCCGGACCGCGCCGCGCCCGATGGCCGAGCTCCCGCCCGCCGAGGAGCGGCCCGCACCCGAGCAGCCGTCGGCCCCGACCGGCGAGCTGGCCAACACCCGTCGGCTGCTGGTCTGGCCCGAGCCCGACCCGGCCACCAAGCAGGCCCTCCAGGCGCGCGGCTACCTGCCGGTGATCGTCCGCTCCCGCGAGGAGGTGGACGCCCAGGTCCCCGGCTTCCCCGCCGCCCTCTTCGTCGACCCGCTGACCGGCCCGATCACCCGCACCGCGCTCCAGTCACTGCGCACCGCGGCGCTCAACCGCAGGGTCCCGGTGCTGGTCACCGCCGGCCTCGGCCAGGCCACCCGGGACGCCGCGTACGGGGCCGACCCGGCCGTCCTGCTGCGCGCCCTCGCACCGCGCGACGGCGAGCAGCACGCCCCGCGGGTGCTGCTGGTCGAGGGCGACCCGGACATCGCCGCCGCCATGATCAGCAGCCTGGAGCGGCGCGGCATGCACGTCGAGCACGCGGTGGACGAGAACGACGCGGTGGCCCGGGCCAGCAGCGTGCAGCCCAACCTGGTGGTGATGGACCTGCTGCAGATCCGCCGCCGCCGGGTCGGCCTGCTGGACTGGCTGCGCGCCAACGACCGGCTGCACCGCACCCCGCTGGTGGTCTACACCTCGGTGGACCTCGACCCGCGCGAACTGCCCCGGCTGCGCACCGGCGAGACGGTGCTGTTCCTCGCCGAGCGCTCGACCAGCGAGGACGTCCAGTCCCGGATCGTCGACCTGCTCGGGCGGATCGGCGCGATGGGCGAGGCGGGCGTCGCCGCCGCCGGCTGAGGCACGCCGAACACGTGGAAGGGCCGGCCGTCCCCGTTCGTACGGGGGCGGCCGGCCCTTCGCGCGGTCACTCCTTGCCGAGCACCGTGACGTCCAGCTCCTCGGCCGCGTAGCTGGCCCGGATCACCTTCTTGTCGAACTTGCCGACCGAGGTCTTCGGCACCGACTCCACGATCGACCAGCGCTCCGGCAGCTGCCAGGAGGCGATCCGCTCGCCCAGGAAGGCCCGCAGCTCCTTCAGCCCCGCGGTCGCGCCCGGGCGCAGCACCACGGTGGCCAGCGGGCGCTCGCCCCACTTCTCGTCCGGGACGGCGACCACGGCGGCCTCGGCCACGTCGGGGTGGGCCATCAGGGCGTTCTCCAGCTCGACCGAGGAGATCCACTCGCCGCCGGACTTGATGACGTCCTTGGCCCGGTCGGTGAGGGTCAGGTAGCCGTCGGCGGTGATGGTGCCGACGTCGCCGGTGCGCAGCCAGCCGTCCTCGGAGAACTTGTCGTCCGGGCGGACCGGGTCCTGGCCGGCGCCGCCGTAGTACGCCCCGGCGATCCACGGGCCGCGCACCTCCAGCTCGCCCGCCGAGACGCCGTCGTGCGGCATCCGCTCGCCGCCCGGGCCGATCAGCCGGGCCTCGACGGAGGCCGGGAAGATGCCCTGGGTGATCCGGTACGGCCACTCCTGCTCGGGGGTGAGGCCGCCCGGCGGCTGGGCGAAGGAGCCGAGCGGGGAGGTCTCGGTCATGCCCCAGGCGTGCAGCACCCGGATGCCGTGGCGCTCCTCGTAGGCCTTCATCAGGGAGGGCGGACAGGCGCTGCCGCCGATGACCACCATGCGAAGGCTGGAGGTGTCGTAGTCGCCGGCGTCGAGCTCGCCCAGCAGGCCGGCCCAGATGGTGGGGACGGCGGCGCTGACGGTCGGGCGGACGGCCGCGATCATCTCGGCCATCGGCTTGGGCTGGAGGAAACGATCCGGCATGAGCAGGTTGGCGCCGGACATGAAGGCCGCGTGCGGGATGCCCCAGGCCTGGACGTGGAACATCGGGACCACCGGCAGCGCGGTGTCGCTCGGGGTGAAGGCGAAGTTGTCGCCGGTGTTGACCTGGAGGCAGTGCAGGTAGACCGAGCGGTGGCTGTAGAGCACGCCCTTCGGGTCCCCGGTGGTGCCGGAGGTGTAGCAGAGGACGGCGGCCTGCCGCTCGTCGATGTCGCGCTGCCACGGGTACTCGGTGGGCCGGCCGGCGATCAGCTCCTCGTAGTCGTGCACGCCGCCCGCGAAGCCGGCCAGCACCGAGCGGTCGCCGGGGCCGCTGACCACGATGTGCCTGAGGGTCGGCGCGAGGTCCGGCAGGACGGCGGCGAGCAGCGGCAGGACGCTGCCGTTGACGATGATCACGCGGTCGGCGGCGTGGTTGACGATGAACGACAGCTGCTGGGACGGCAGCCGCAGGTTCAGCGTGTGCAGCACGGAGCCCGCCGAGGGGACGGCGAGGTACGCCTCCAGGTGCTCGGCGTTGTTCCACATCAGCGTCGCTATGACGCTCTCCTCGGTGCACCCGAGCTCGTCGCGCAGGGCCCAGGCGAGCTGGGCGGCGCGGGCGCCGACCTCGGCGTACGTCCGGACGACCGGGCCGGTGCCGTCCCAGGTGGTCACGGTCGAACGGCCGTGGACCGTGGACCCGTGCTCCAGGATTCGGGCGACGGTGAGCGGAACGTCCTGCATCGTGCTGAACACGGGTCCTCCTTGACCTGGCGGCACTGGGGGCTGCGCTCGCGGCACCTACCGGGCGGTAATGCGCGCGGACGTGCCCGATTGTGCCGCTCCCACCCCCTGCTGTCAGTATCCCGGCCCCGTTGCGCGGATCACGGATTCGTCCCGGTTCCGCCCCCGGCCCGCTCCCCGCCCGGTGAGGGCGACGGGTCGTCGGCGGCGGATCTCAGCGGGCGGGTCTCAGCGGGCGGTCGGGCCGTCCACGTGGTTGCGGTCCACGGTGAGGGTGGCGCCGCCGAAGGTCTCCTCGACGTTGCCGTGGTACTGGTGGACGCGCTGGTGGAAGGTCCAGAGGTCGGGGGCCAGGGCGCCGGAGCCGTCGGTGTCGGCCTGGCCGTCCCAGCGGGCGTACCAGAGCGCGTCGGGCATCGGGGAGCCGCCGGCCCGGGCGGCGGCGGCGAGGTCCGCGATGCCGGAGTCGAGGCTGGAGTAGAAGCCGGAGCGGTAGCCGGCGGCGTGCAGGCCCGCCGTCCAGCCGAGGGTGAAGTCGACCACGGCCTGGCCGCAGGCCGGGTCGCGCAAGGGATAGGCCTCGATGTCCAGGTAGACCGGGCTGCCCTTGGCGAAGCCGAGCGCGCGCAGGGACCGGGCGGCCTCGTCCGCCTCCTCCCGGCCCTGCTCGACGGCCTTCCCCGGGTCGATCCGCTTGGGCTTGTGGCCCGGGTCGGCGCACGGCGCCTGCAGTCCGACGTGCACCGGCAGGAAGCGCCAGCCCAACGCCCGCACCTGGCGCACCCACTCGGCGGTGAGCCGCGGCTGGCCGCAGCCGCGCTGGGAGCCGCTGGTGTAGACGCCGAGCGCCCCGTACGGGGAGGCGTCGCGCCAGGCCTTCAGGGTGTCGAGCGGCGGTGCGGTGCAGGCGTCGAAGGCGGGGCCGCTCCAGGTGTCGCGGGCCCGGGGCGGGCCGGACCGGTCGGGCAGCCTGACGGCCCGGATGCGGGGGGCGGCGCCGGCGGCCGGGGTGACGGCTTCGGCGTTCACGACCGTCCCGTCGGTGGCCAGCAGGAGCACGAGGGCGGCGGCGAGGAGGGCGGCGGAGCGGAGATGGCGCACCCCGCCTTGATACTGACGGTCCGTCGGACGACTGCGGCAGCCACGCCGCGACACCCGCGCGAGTCCACCCTTTCGGACGCACCCGTCCGTATCCGTCCCGATTTTTGTAACGAGCTTGCTGGTTCATCACTCCTTACGGCAAACTCACAAATATGCCCACCTCCCATACCAGCGAAACCCCTGCCGCCTCGTCGTCGGCCGCCGCCGTCGCCGAGGCCCTGGCCATGCCGCCCTCCCCCAAGGGCGAGCCCGCCGGCGAGCGGGGCAGCTGGCGACGAGGTGGGGCGTCCGGCCCCTCGGCGCCACCCGAAGTCCACCCCGGCCGGTCCACCGGCCGGTTCGGCAAGGTCCTGCGGCGCCCGGAGCGGATCCCGGCGCCGCTTCTCTGTCTGACCGCGATGTTCCTGGTGCAGACCGGCATCGCCCTGTCCAAGCCGCTGTTCGGCCCGCTCGGCGTCAGCGGCACGACCTTCCTCCGGCTCGGCTTCGCCGCCGTCATCCTGCTCGCCGTCACCCGGCCGAAGCTGCGCGGCAAGCGCCCCCGCGACCTCGCCGCGGCCGCGCTGCTCGGCATGGCCTCGGCCGGGATGACCTTCCTGTTCGCCGGGGCGATCGACCGGCTGCCGATGGGCACCGCCGCGACCATCGAGTTCCTCGGCCCGCTCGCCGTCGCCCTGGTCTTCGCCCGGCGCGCCAGCCACCTGCTCTGGGCGCTGCTCGCGGCCGCGGGCGTGGCGCTGCTGACCCTGCTCGGCGAGGGCGACGGCGGCGGATCGCTCGACCCGGTCGGCCTGCTGTACGCCTTCGGGGCGGCCGCCTGCTACGCCCTGTACATCCTGTTCACCGACAAGGTCGGCGCGGCCTTCCAGGGCTTCCAGGGCCTGGCGGTGTCGATGACGGTCGGCGCGCTGACGCTGGCGCCGTTCGGGCTCGGCCAGGCCTGGCACGGGCTGACCGTGCCCGAGGCCTCGCCGGTGGCGCTGCTCGCCGCGGTGGCCGGGGTGTCGCTGCTGCTGCCGGTGATCCCGTACGCGCTGGAGATGACCGCGCTGCGACGGATGCCGCAGCGGGTGTTCAGCGTGCTGGTCAGCCTGGAGCCGGCGGTCAGCGCGCTGGTCGGGCTGGTGGTGCTGGGACAGCTGCTGGGCGCGCCGCAGCTGGCCGGGATCGGGTGCGTGGTCGCGGCCAGCGTGGGGGCCACGCTGACCGGGCGACGGTAGCCCTCGCTTCGGTCCCCAGGACGCCCTGGGGACCCGGCGGCCTTACAGCGCTACGGCCAGAGCAGGGTGCGCGACCACTCCGGGGAGCTGACCGGGCCGGTGCGGGTGTAGCGCAGCCGGGTGTGCCGGCGCTGGGCGTCGCCCTGCCAGAACTCCACCTCGTGCGCCCACAGGGTGTAGACCGCGTGCCCGGGCGCGACCGCGTCCGGGTGCGCCTCCAGCCGGCGACGGGCGACCGCCTCCGCCTCGTCGTACTCGGCGACCGAGCCCAGCGGCTCGCTCTGCCGCCCGACCAGCGCGCCGACCCGGGCGGCGGGCGAGCGGGTGGCGAACTCGGCGGCGGCGACCAGGTCGGCGGCCCGCTCGACGGTGCCGCGCACCCGGACCTGGCGGCCCAGCTGCGGCCAGTAGACGGTAAGCGCGGCGGCCGGGTGCTCGGCGAGCTGGCGGCCCTTGGGGCTGTCGGCGGCCGCCGAGAAGTTCCAGCCAGTGCCGGCCGCGTCGACGTCGCGCAGCACCAGCACCCGGGCGTCCGGCATGCCGTCCGCGTCGACGGTCGAGAGGGTGAAGGCCTGCGGGTCCAGCACCCCGGCGTGCAGTGCGGTGGCGAGCCAGTCCACGAACAGCGGGCCGGGCTCGGCGGGGGCGGCCTGGTGGTCGAAGGACGGCAGCGGGCGGGCCATCGGCGGGCGGCCGAGCAGTAGTTCGGGGACGGACCTGGGCCCGGAGCGGTGCTCGTGGAGCGGCTCGGCCGACGGCTCCGGGCGCGCGTCCGCCGCCGGCTCCGCCCCGGCCTCCGGTGCGGGCCTGGCCTCGTCCGGGCCGGTCAGGCCCTCCTCCTCCGCCGCCATCGCGCGCCCTTCCTTCCGATTGCCGCGGTCGCCGCCCCGGCCGGGCCGGTCCGTCCGGGCCCGGGCACGTGGGTGCGCTGTCGGAGCGCAACCGTACCGCCGTGGGCCGACGGCTCCGGGCGCGGGCCCTCGGTGGACGGATCCGGGCCGGTCGGCGGGGGATTCCGGGGATGCCCGGCGGGGTGCTCCGACGGCGATGCGCGGCGGGGAGATCCGGCGGGGAGGCCCGGCGGGGACGTCCTGCGGGGACGCCCGGGCCGACGGCCGGGGAACCCGGGACCGGCGCCGGACACACTCGTGGGCGGTGCCGATGGCGGCGCCCCCCCCCGGACCGGGTTGGCGGGGGGCCGTTACGGCGGGCGGGGGGGGGGGGGTTGCGAGGGGGGGGGTTGGGGGGGGGGTGGGGTTTGGGGTTCGG
>NZ_JBHUAL010000224.1:0-15992 GCF_042789775.1 Kitasatospora sp. NPDC056800
CCGGTGCACCGGCGGGCGGCTCGTTCACGACCGTGCTCAGGCGATGCGGTCGAGGACGATCGGGTTCGGGGTGAAGGCGGTGCCCGCCGGGGCGACCTCGATGCCGCCGGCCAGGGCCTCGACGGCGTAGTCGAAGCGCTCGGGGGTGTCGGTGTGCAGGGTCAGCAGGGGCTGGCCGGCCACCACGGTGTCGCCGGGCTTGGCGTGCATCTCGATGCCGGCGCCGGCCTGCACCGGGTCCTCCTTGCGGGCGCGGCCGGCGCCCAGGCGCCAGGCGCTGACGCCGATCGCGTAGGCGTCCAGCGTGGTGAGCACGCCGGAGGCGGGGGCCGGGATGACGTGCTGCTCGCGGGCGACCGGGAGCGGGGCGTCGACGTCGCCGCCCTGGGCGGCGATCATGCGGCGCCAGTGGTCCATCGCGGTGCCGTCGCGCAGCGCGTCCGCCGGGTCCTTGCCGTGGACGCCGGCCGCGGCGAGCATCTCGCGGGCGAGCGCGAGGGTGAGCTCGACGACGTCGGCCGGGCCGCCGCCCGCGAGCACCTCGACGGACTCGCGGACCTCCAGCGCGTTGCCCGCGGTGAGGCCGAGCGGGGTGGACATGTCGGTGAGCAGGGCGACGGTGTTGACCCCGGCGGTGGTGCCCAGGCCGACCATGGTGCGGGCGAGTTCGCGGGCGTCGTCCAGGTTCTTCATGAACGCCCCGGAGCCGACCTTGACGTCCAGGACCAGCGCGCCGGTGCCCTCGGCGATCTTCTTCGACATGATCGAGGAGGCGATCAGCGGGATGGCCTCGACGGTGCCGGTGACGTCGCGCAGCGCGTACAGCTTCTTGTCGGCGGGCGCGAGGCCGTCGCCGGCCGCGCAGATCACCGCGCCGACGGAGCCCAGCACGTCCATCATCTCCTCGTTGGAGAGCAGGGCGCGCCAGCCGGGGATGGACTCCAGCTTGTCGAGGGTGCCGCCGGTGTGGCCGAGGCCGCGGCCGGAGAGCTGCGGGACGGCGGCGCCGCAGGCGGCGACCAGCGGGGCGAGCGGCAGGGTGATCTTGTCGCCGACGCCGCCGGTGGAGTGCTTGTCGCTGGTGGGCAGCGGCAGCGAGGAGAAGTCCATCCGGACGCCGGAGCGGATCATGGCGTCGGTCCAGCGGCTGATCTCGTGCGGCTTCATGCCGTTCAGCAGGATCGCCATCGCCAGTGCGGACATCTGCTCGTCGGCGACCTCGCCGCGGGTGTAGGCGTCGATGACCCAGTCGATCTGAGCGTCGCTCAGTTCTCCGCGATCGCGCTTGGTCCTGATGACGGAGATGGCGTCCATGCGTGCTCCAAGAGGGGTTTCAAAAGCGAAGAGTGTCGCGAGATGACCGGGTTCCGGCCCACTCGCGACACTCTACGCGCGTAACAGAAAGGGAGGCTAGAGCCGTTCCGGCCCGAACGCGTCGGGCAGGACCTCGCTCATCGGCTTGATGCCCGAGGCCAGTTCGATCAGCAGCCCCGGCCCGCCGTGCTCGTACAGCAGCTGGCGGCAGCGCCCGCACGGCATCAGCAGTTCGCCGGCACCGTCCACACAGGTGAAGGCGACCAGCCGGCCGCCGCCGGAGGAGTGCAGCGCGGACACCAGCCCGCACTCGGCGCACAGCCCCAGCCCGTACGAGGCGTTCTCGACGTTGCAGCCCGTGACCACCCGGCCGTCGTCCACCAGCGCGGCCGCGCCGACCGGGAACCTGCTGTACGGCGCGTACGCGCGGCCCATGGCCTCGCGCGCCGCCGAACGCAGCAGCTCCCAGTCGATCGCGGGCGGCGCCGCGGGCCCGTCGGCGGTCACTTGCCCTGGCCCTTGCGGTAGATCTGGCCGTCCGCCTTCGGCATCCGCAGCCGTTGCGCGGCCAGCGAGAGCACCACCAGGGTGATCAGGTACGGCGTGGCGACGATCAGCGGGCGCTGCACCTCGTCGGTGAACGAGTACCAGGCGATCAGGCCGGCCGCCACCACGAAGGAGGCCACCGTCGCGGTGTACTTGCGGCGGTACAGGTGCCAGAGCGCAAGCAGCACCATCGCGATGCCCACGATCAGGATCATCACGTGCACCGACTCCGGGTCGCGCAGCTGGAGGCTGTCGGTGAAGCCGAACAGGCCGGCGCCCATGGCGAGGCCGCCCGGCATCCAGTTGCCGAAGATCATCGCGGCGAGGCCGATGAAGCCGCGGCCGAGGGTCTGGCCGTCCTTGTAGAAGTGCGCCGCGACCAGCGAGAGGTACGCCCCGCCGAGGCCGGCGAAGGCACCGGAGGCGATGACCGCGAGGTACTTGTACTTGTAGACGTTGACGCCCAGCGACTCGGCGGCGGTCGGGTTCTCGCCGCAGGAGCGCAGCCGCAGGCCGAACACCGTGCGCCAGAGCGCGAAGTAGCTGACCACGATCAGCGCGCCGGCCACCAGCACGACCACCGAGATGTTGGTGACCAGGCCGCCGAGCACGCCCGCGACGTCCGAGACCAGGAACCAGTGGTGGTTCTCGATGCTCTTCAGCCCGGAGGACAGGCCCGGGACGGTGATGTACGGCAGCGGGTCCGCCGGCGGGGACTGGTTCTGGCCGGCACCGGCCGAGACGTAGTCCTTGTAGTAGATCCGGTTGACGTACGCGCAGATGCCGGGGATCAGCAGGTTGATGCCGACGCCGGAGACGATGTGGTCGACGCCGAAGGTGACGGTGACGACCGCGTGCAGCAGGCCGCCGAGCGCCCCGCCCAGCATGCCGGCCAGCAGGCCGACCCACGGGTTGACCAGGTAGCCCGCCCAGGCACCGCAGAAGGTGCCGGCGACCATCATGCCTTCGAGACCGATGTTGACCACGCCGGCCCGCTCGGACCAGAGACCGCCCAGACCGGCCATGCCGATCGGCACGGCCGCGCCGAGCGCGGCGGTGATCTGCCCGGAGGAGGTCAGCGAGTGGTTGCCGGTGGCCATGCCCACGGCGGAGAACAGCACCAGGGCGCCCGCGATCAGCAGCAGGACGACCGGCCAGGACAGCTTGCGCTTCTTCGCGGGTGCGCCCGGCGCCTTCGCACGCGCAGCGGTAGCCGTGCTCATGCGGACACCTCCTTCTTCTCACTGTTCGCGGCGGCCTGGGCGGCGAGCTGGGCGCCGACCTTCTGCTGCTGGCGCTTCAGGCCGTAGCGGCGCACCAGCTCGTACGCGACGACGACGCAGATGACGATGGTGCCCTTCATGACGTCGACGATCTCGAAGGGGAAGCCGCCCTGGAGCGGCAGCACCGAGCCGGTGACGTCCAGGAAGGCGAACAGCAGCGCCGCGAAGGCGATGCCGATCGGGCTGTTCCGGCCGAGCAGGGCGATCGAGATGCCCAGGAAGCCCAGGCCGGGCTGGAAGCTCTGGCCGAAGTAGTGCGAGTTCTGCAGGAGCTCCGGCAGGCCGATCAGACCGGCGATGGCGCCGGAGACGACCATCGAGATGACCACCATGCGCTTGACGTTCACGCCGGAGGCGGTCGCGGCGGACTCCGAGCGGCCGGTGGCGCGCAGGTCGAAGCCGAAGCGGGTGCGGGTCAGCACGAACTGGAAGACCACACCGACCAGGGCGGCGACGAAGATGAAGCCCCAGAGCGTCCCGCCGGCCGTCTCCATCGCGAAGAAGTGGCTGGACTGCGAGATCGGCTCGGTCTGGATCGAGTTGGTGGTGCCGCTGGTCTTCGGCGCGAAGATGCCGGGGACGAGCAGCAGACCGATGATCGCGGTCGCGATCGAGTTCAGCATGATGGTCGAGATGACCTCGCTGACACCGCGGTAGACCTTCAGCAGACCGGCGACGCTCGCGTACAGGCCGCCGACCAGCATGGCGGTGACCAGCAGCAGCGGGATCTGGATGAAGGCCGGCAGGTCCACCTTGGCGCCGACGAAGGCCGCGAACAGCGCCGCGACCTTGTACTGGCCCTCGACGCCGATGTTGAACAGGTTCATCCGGAACCCGAACGCGGCGGCCGCGGCGGCCAGGTAGTAGGTGGTGGACCGGTTGAGGATGCCCACCTGGCCGTCCGACTTGCTGGCGTACGTGAGCATCACGTTCCAGGCGTCGAACGGGTTCTTGCCCGAGGTCGCCAGCAGGACGGAACAGATCGCCACGGAGAGCAGGACCGCGAGCACCGGCGCCGCCAGCGCGAGCACGATCCGCTCACCGCTGAACCGCTGGGCCAGGCCGGGCTTCGCGGCTGCGGGATTGGGACTGGTCATGGGTTACTCCCCCGCCTGCGGGTCGTCGGCGGTGTCGGTGGGCTGGTGCCCGGCCTCGGCCTCGGTGCCCTCGGCCGCGACGGCCTGCGCCTCGGCGACGGCCTCCGGCTCGGACTCCAGGTGGCCGCTGGCGGCACCGGTCATCGCGGTACCGAGGTCCTCGGCGGTGACGGTGGCCGGGTCGGCGTCGGCGACCAGGCGGCCGCGGTAGATGACCCGGATGGTGTCGGACAGGCCGATCAGCTCGTCCAGGTCCGCGGAGATCAGCAGGACGGCCAGGCCGGCCCGCTGGGCGACCCGGATGTGCTCCCAGATCTGCGCCTGCGCGCCGACGTCCACGCCACGGGTGGGGTGGGCGGCGATCAGGAGCTTGGGCTGGTGGCTCATCTCGCGGCCGATGATCAGCTTCTGCTGGTTGCCGCCGGAGAGCGAGGCCGCGGTGACCTCGATGCCGGGGGTGCGGACGTCGTACTCCTCGACGATCCGCCAGGTGTCCGTCCGGGCGGCGGCCGGGTCCAGCAGCAGGCCCTTGGAGTTGGGCGCCTCGGTGACGTGGCCGAGGATGCGGTTCTCCCAGAGCGGGGCCTCCAGCAGCAGGCCGTGCTTGTGGCGGTCCTCGGGGATGTAGCCGATGCCGGCCTCGCGGCGGGCCCGGGTCAGGGTGCCGGAGAGGTCCTTGCCGTCCAGGGTGACGGTGCCGGCGTTCAGCGGCAGCATGCCCATGACGGCCTCGACCAGCTCGGCCTGGCCGTTGCCCTCGACACCGGCGATGCCGAGGATCTCGCCCTTGCGGATGCGCAGCGAGATGTCGTCCAGGACGACGCGCTCGATGCCCTCGGCGTCGGTCTTGGCGATCCGCAGGCCCTCGACGTCGAGCATCACGGTGTCGGTGACGGTCGACTCGCGGCTCTCCGGGGAGGGCAGCTCGGCGCCGACCATCAGCTCGGCGAGCTGGCGGGCGGTGACGGCCTTCGGGTCGGCGTCGCCGACCGTGGTACCGCGCCGGATGACGCTGATCGCGTCGGCCACCGCGAGCACCTCGTGCAGCTTGTGCGAGATGAAGATGACGGTGACGCCCTCGGACTTGAGGTCCCGCAGGTTGTCGAACAGCGCGTCGACCTCCTGCGGGACGAGCACGGCCGTGGGCTCGTCCAGGATCAGGATCTTGGCGCCGCGGTACAGCACCTTGAGGATCTCGACGCGCTGGCGGTCGGCGACGCCGAGGTCCTCGACCAGGGCGTCCGGGCGCACGCCCAGGCCGTACTGGTCGGAGATCTCCTTGATCTTCGCCTTCGCCTTGGCGCCGATGCCGTGGAGCTTCTCGCCGCCGAGGACGACGTTCTCCCACACCGTGAGGTTGTCGGCGAGCATGAAGTGCTGGTGCACCATGCCGATGCCGCGGGAGATGGCGTCGCCGGGGGTGTGGAACTCGCACAGCTCGCCGTTGATCGCGATGGTGCCCTCGTCCGGCTTCTGCATGCCGTAGAGGATCTTCATCAGCGTCGACTTGCCGGCGCCGTTCTCACCCATCAGGGCGTGCACGGTGCCGGTGCGGACGGTCAGGTTGATGTCGTGGTTGGCCACGACACCCGGGAAGCGCTTGGTGATGCCGCGCAGCTCGACGGCCGGTGTCGCCGTCCCCGCGCTGGGGGTGCCGTCCTCGCGCGGGGGGACGGGGTCGGATGCGGTGATGGCGATCTCCTGGTGGTCTGGAGGCGCGTCGTTGCGCTGGGAGGGCCAAGGGGGAACATGGGGAGACGGAACAGGGCCCGGGGGTACGCGTTGAGCGCACCCTGCCGGGCCCCTCCCGTGAACTGTGTCGTGTTGCGTCGCGCTGCCGGGCAGGCGGCAGGCGCTGCGGCGTCCGGGACGCGCGGGCCTTACTGGCCGGCCGGCGCGGTCGGGATCGTGGTGGCGCCGGACTTGATCGCGTCGGCGGCGGCCTTCAGCTTGTCCTGGATGTCGTCGATCTTGCCGCCGGTGGTGGCGAGCGAGACACCGTCGGCCTTCAGGTCGAACAGCTTGATGCCGGTCGGGGTCTGGCCCTGCTTGACCGACTGGACGTACGAGAACACCGCGGTGTCGACGTTCTTGACCATCGAGGTCAGGATGCTGTTCTTGTACTTCGCCAGGGCCGGCTGGCTGGCCTGGTCGGAGTCGACACCGATGGCCCAGGCGCCCTGCTTGTTGGCGACGGCCTCGATGGCGCCGTTGCCGGAGGAGCCGGCGGCGGTGTAGATGACGTCCGCGCC
The DNA here is from genome assembly GCF_042789775.1 of Kitasatospora sp. NPDC056800. NCBI lineage: Bacteria > Bacillati > Actinomycetota > Actinomycetes > Kitasatosporales > Streptomycetaceae > Kitasatospora > Kitasatospora sp. NPDC056800. The sequence continues at coordinate 6,493 of NZ_JBHUAL010000224.1, forward strand.
CTTGTCGAGCTGGCCCTGGGCGGACTCCTTGCCCTTGTCGGGCGAGGCGAAGCCGGTGAAGTCCGGCGGGGTGCTCAGGTAGGTGGTCTCGACCGTGATGTTCGGGTCGACGGACTTCACACCCGCCTTGTAGCCGGCCTCGAACTTCTTGATCAGCTCGGACTGCACACCGCCGATGAAGCCGACGTGCTTGGCCTTCGACTTGTTCGCGGCGGCGACACCGGCCAGGTACGAACCCTCCTGCTCGGCGAAGAGCAGCGAGGTGACGTTGGCCGGCTGGTCCTTGTCGTTCGAGTCGATGATCGCGAACTTCACGTTCGGGTTGTCCTTGGCGACCTTGTTGACGGCCGGCTGGTAGACGAAGCCGACCGCGACGATCGTCTTGTAGCCCGCGTCGATCAGGTTCTTGAGACGGGTCTCCTTGTCGGCCTCGGCCTCGCCCTGCTTGGCCTCGGCCTCGGTCACGGAGACGCCCAGCTCGGACTTGGCCCTGTCGAGGCCACGGGCGGCGGAGTCGTTGAACGACTGGTCGCCGCGGCCGCCGATGTCGTAGGCCATGCCGACCTTGAGCGAACCGTCGCCCGAGCCGGCGGAGGAGGAGTTGTCGGTGCTCTTTGCGCCGCAAGCGGCGAGCGAGGCCATGCCCAGGGAACCCGAGAGCACAACCGCGGCGAGCTTCATTGAACGGCGCAAGGGGATATCTCCTTCTACACGCAACCGTTTGGCGTGGTCGGTCGCCACCGTAACGCGCGTAGAACACGGTTGTGTTACGGGGTGCCAGAGCGTTCGGGTTGTTATCAAACCGTGGTCTGATGTTCTTCCTGAGGCTCTATCCCATGCGCGGACGGTGATCCGAGGTTGGTGCGGCCCAGTTTACGGAACCGTTCCGGACCCCCCGGATCCGACCGTTCCGCTTCACCCGCGCCGCCCCCGGAACCGTCACCCCGCTCCGCCGCGCCCGGCCCGCCGTCAGCTGCCGTCCGCCTCCAGGGCCAGCGCCGAGAACAGCTCCACCCCGATGCCGATCGCCCGCTCGTCCACGTCGAACCGGCCCTGGTGGAGGTCCCGGACGGTGGCGTCGCCGGGCGCCCGGACGCCGAGCCGGGCCAGCGCGCCCGGGGCGTGCTCCAGGTACCAGGAGAAGTCCTCGCCGCCCAGGCTCTGCTCGGTTCCCTCGACCACCTGGGCCCCGTCCGCGCCGAAGCGGGCGTTCATCGCCTCGTCCAACCGCGCGACCGAGACCGCCTCGTTGACCACCGGCGGCACCCCGCGGTGGTAGTCCAGCGTCCACTTGGCCCGGTAGGTCTCGGACACCTTGGCGATCAGCTCGTGCAACAGGTCCGGCGCCTCGCGCCAGCCGTCCAGCTCCAGGCAGCGGACGGTGCCCTCCAGTTCGGCGTGCTGTGGGATGACGTTGGGCGCGGAGCCGGAGGCGATCCGCCCCCAGACCAGGCTGACGCCCCAGCGCGGGTCCATCCGGCGGGCCAGCGCGCCCGGGAGGTCGGCGGCCATCCTGGCGACCGCGGTGACCAGATCGGTGGTCAGGTGCGGACGGGCGGTGTGCCCGCCGGGGCCGTCCAGGTGGAGCACCAGGCGGTCACAGGCCGAGGTGATCGCCCCGACCCGCAGGGCGATCCGGCCGACCTCCACCTTGGGGTCGCAGTGCACCGCGAAGATCCGACCGACGCCCGCCATCCCGCCGGCCTTGATCACGTCCAGCGCGCCGCCCGGCATGACCTCCTCGGCGGGCTGGAACACCAGCCGGACGGGCCGGCGCAGCTCGCCGGCGCGGACGGCCTCCGCCAGCACCAGGCCGGTGCCGAGCACCACCGAGGTGTGCACGTCGTGGCCGCAGGCGTGGGCCCGGCCGGGGACGGTGGAGCGGTACGGCACATCGGTCTTGGCGTCGTCGATGGGCAGCGCGTCGATGTCGGCGCGGAAGGCCAGGAACTCCGTCCCCGGCGTGGTGCCGGGCGGGACGATGTCGACGAGCATGCCGGTGCCGCCGGGCAGCACCCGGGGTTCGAGGCCGGCGGCCACCAGACGGTCGCGCAGCAGCCCGGTGGTTCGGAACTCCTGGCGGCCCAGCTCCGGGTGCCGGTGCAGATCACGACGGAAGGCGATCAGCTCGGGCTCCAGCGCCCGGACCCGGTCGCGCAGATCGGCGGCGGGGCGTACGGCGGCCAGAGTGGCGCCCGACTGAGCGGGCTCAGGACGGTTCATCTCCCCAATCGTAGGCCTGTTGGGGGGATTTGGCCCGACTTCCGGAAAACTAGTCCCCGGATGGGCGCATACCGGCCGGACACGTGGGTATGACATCTTGTTTCAGCCGCCTTCCCCGGGTTGCGTGCCCTGTGCAACGATCCCCCGGGCCGGCGGTCACGGCCGCCAACCCCCCCGACGGCACCGGCGGGTTGACGACTGTTCAGCTGGTGGTCAGAAGCGCTCCACCGGGGCGTACGTCCCCCACACCCCGCGCAGCGCGTCGCACACCTCGCCGACGGTGGCCCGGGCGGCCAGCGCCTCCTTCATCGGGTACAGCACGTTCCCCGTCCCCTCGGCGGTGCGGCGCAGCCCGTCCAGCGCCCGGGTGACGGCACCGGCCGAGCGCTCGGCCCGCAGCCGGGCCAGCCGCCGCGCCTGCCGCTCCTCGATCGCCGGGTCCACCCGCAGCGGCTGGTACGGCTCCTCCGTGTCCGACCGGAAGCGGTTGACCCCGACCACGGTCCGCTCCCCGGAGTCGGTCTCCTGCTGGAGCCGGTAGGCGGTGCGCTCGATCTCGCCCTTCTGGTAGCCGAGTTCGATCGCGGCCACCGCGCCGCCCTGCTCCTCGATCCGGTCCATCAGCGCCCGCGCGGCGGCCTCCACCCCGTCGGTGAGCGACTCGACGGCGTAGGAGCCGGCGAACGGGTCGACGGTGGCCGTCACGTCGGTCTCGTACGCGAGCACCTGCTGGGTGCGCAGGGCGAGCCGGGCGGCCTTCTCGGTGGGCAGCGCGATCGCCTCGTCGAAGCCGTTGGTGTGCAGCGACTGGGTGCCGCCGAGCACCGCGGCGAGCGCCTGGACGGTGACCCTGGCCAGGTTGACCTCGGGCTGCTGGGCGGTGAGCTGCACCCCCGCGGTCTGGGTGTGGAAGCGCAGCATCTGCGAGCGCGGGTCCCGGGCGCCGAATCCTTCCCGCATGATTCTGGCCCAAATCCTGCGTGCGGCGCGGAACTTGGCCACTTCCTCCAACAGGGTCGTGCGGGCCACGAAGAAGAACGAGAGCCGGGGGGCGAAGTCGTCCACGGCCATCCCGGCGGCGAGCGCGGTGCGGACGTAGGCGATGCCGTTGGCCAGGGTGAAGGCGACCTCCTGCGCGGGATCGGCCCCGGCCTCGGCCATGTGGTAGCCGGAGATCGAGATGGTGTTCCAGCGCGGGACCTCGGCCCGGCAGTAGCGGAACACGTCGGCGGCCAGCCGCAGCGAGGGCTCCGGCGGGAAGATGTAGGTGCCGCGGGCGATGTACTCCTTCAACACGTCGTTCTGGACCGTCCCGGTGAGCGCCGACGGCGCCACCCCCTGGGCCTCGCCGACCAGTTGGTAGAGGAGCAGGAGCAGCGCGGCGGGCGCGTTGACGGTCATCGAGGTGGACACCCCGCCGAGCGGGATGCCGTCGAACAGCACCGCCATGTCCTCGACGCTGTCCACGGCGACGCCCACCCGGCCGACCTCCCCGGCGGCGAGCGGCGCGTCCGAGTCGTAGCCCATCTGGGTGGGCAGGTCGAAGGCGACCGAGAGGCCGGTGCCGCCGCCCGCGATCAGCTGCCGGTAGCGGGCGTTGGACTCGGCGGCGGTGCCGAAGCCCGCGTACTGGCGCATCGTCCACGGGCGGCCGGTGTACATCGTCGGGTAGACGCCCCGGGTGAAGGGGTACTCCCCCGGCCGGCCCAGCCGGGCGTCGGCGTCCCAGCCGGCCGGCGACCCGGGGCCGTACACCGGCTCGATCTCGAAGCCGGACTCGGCGCGGCGCGGCTCGGCTGCCATGGGGCCCTCCGGGGCTGGGGGAACGGGGTCCTCGCACTATCGGGCTCCCCGCCGTGCGGGAGGCGACCGGCCCGCCGGAGCGGCGGCGCGGTTGAGATGATCGGGTGAACGACCGATGAGCCCCAGGGAGTGGCAATGACCGAGCAGAAGGTGGCCGTGGTCACCGGTGCCAGCAGCGGAATCGGCGCGGCGACCGCCCGCCGGCTGGCCGCCGAGGGCTTCGACGTGGTGCTGACCGCCCGCCGCACCGACCGCGTCGAGGCGCTGGCCAAGGAGATCGCCGAGCGGGGCGGCTCCGCCCGGGCCGTCACCCTGGACGTCACCGACCGGGCCGCGGTGGACGCCTTCGCGGCCGCCGTCGGCCGGGTGGACGTCCTGGTGAACAACGCCGGCGGCGCGATCGGCGCCGAGACCGTCGAGCACGGCGACCCGGCCGACTGGCGGGCCATGTACGAGGTGAACGTGCTCGGCGTGCTGCAGGTGACCCAGGCCCTGCTGCCGGCCCTGCGGGCGACCGGCGACGGCACGGTCCTGGTGCTCTCCTCGACCGCCGCGCTGGCCGCGTACGAGGGCGGCGGCGGGTACGTCGCCGCCAAGCACGCCGCGCACACCATCGCCGCCACGCTGCGGCTGGAGCTGTGCGGGGAGCCGATCCGGGTGATCGAGATCGCCCCCGGCATGGTGAAGTCCGAGGGCTTCGCGGTCACCCGCTTCCGCGGCGACGAGGAGAAGGCCGCCGCGGTGTACGCGGGCGTGGCCGAACCGCTCACCTCGGAGGACATCGCGGACACCGTGGCGTGGGCGGTCACCCGGCCCTCGCACGTGAACATCGACCTGCTGGTGGTCCGCCCGAGGGCGCAGGCCGCCAACCACAAGGTCCACCGCGACTGAGCCCGGGAACGGGCGGGGAGGGCGCTGACGTGCAGGTGTCAACGTCACAACTTGATAGCTCGTCCGGATGAATTCGGCGCGCGCCCTCCCCAACTGATGACCGCTCAACTACCTTTGAGGCGCTGAACGACCGGCGCTCGCGCGCCCCTCGGCAGCCCCCATCCCACCTGCGCACCACCCCGTTCCACCGGCACCTTCCCGCCCTCACGAGGAGGACCCGCTGGCCAGCGACATCCCGTCACAGCGGCTCGACGTCAGAACAGAGCCGACCCTCCTCGGGCTGCACCGCTTCAACGAAGCCGACGCCGGTGCCGCCGAGGAGGCCCTCCTGGCCTGCTGCGGCAGCCACCGCTGGGCCCTGCGCCTGACCGCGCACCGGCCCTACCCCGACATCGAGTCCCTGCTGGCCGCCGCCAGCGAGGCCTCCTACGACCTCCGACCGGCCGACCTCACCGAGGCCCTGGCGGACGAGAGCTGGATGCCGCAGCCCCTGCTCGGCATGCGGGCTCCCGGCAGCCAGGCCGCCCACACCGCGCTGCGGGCGGCGCACGCCGCGTACGAGGCCCGGTTCGGCCACGTCTTCGTGGTCTGCCTGGAAGGGGTCGCCCCGGAGGAGATGCTCGACACCGTGCTCTCCTCGATCCGCACCCGCCTCGCCAACGACCCGGACGAGGAGCGGCTGATCGCGTCCGACGAACTCCGCCGGATCGCCCTCACCCGACTGGAGCACCTGGTCGCCACCCACCCGGAGACCGCGGCGCGCTGAGCCCGCATCACGCCCCCTCTTCACCCTGCCGGGTGACAACGATCACGAAACCGCCCGGACGAGTGAACCGACCCCGCTACCGGATCCGACCGCCGCGCCCCGCGCCCACCGACGCGGGGCGCGAGCATGTCGTCACCCATCGTGATGACTCCGGGTTTGGTTCCCGCCCCACTAGGCCAGAAGTGCCTGATTGATCACACCTGGGGCCCCCGGAGGCGGTTCACGACAAGGCGTCGATAGGATGCTGGCGGCCGGTGGACCGTACCCGGCCGGGCTGACCGACACCGAAGCCGGCCGAGCCCCCAATCGCTTCCGGAGGGTTTTTCCGTGCCGGCTGGAACGCTGTACCGCGGCCGGGAAGGCATGTGGAGCTGGGTGGCTCATCGAGTCACCGGCGTCCTCATCTTCTTCTTCCTGTTCGCCCACGTCCTCGACACCGCCCTCGTGCGAGTGTCGCCGGAGTCCTACGACACCGTCATCCAGACGTACAAGACTCCGCTCGTGAACCTGATGGAGTACGGCCTGGTGGCCGCCATCCTGTTCCACGCCCTGAACGGCCTGCGCGTCGTCGCAGTGGACTTCTGGTCGAAGGGCCCGAAGTACCAGAAGCAGATGCTCTGGAGCGTCGTCGGCGTCTGGGTCGTCCTGATGGCCGGTTCCTTCTACGGGATCCTCCAGCACACGCTGATCTCCTGGTTCGGGAAGTGAGCCGAGACATGTCCACGGAATACTCCGACGCCATCGTCGTCCCCTCGAAGCAGGCGCACACCGGCAAGGGACTGGGCACCGGCAACCCGGCCGACGCGTTCGTCATCGAGCCTCCGCGCAAGCGGACCACGAAGACCCCGCGTCGCACCCGCACCAACTTCGAGATGCTGGCCTGGCTCTTCATGCGCCTGTCCGGTGTCGTTCTGGTCGTGCTGATCCTCGGCCACCTGCTGATCATGCTGGTGCTCGACGGCGGCGTCTCCAAGATCGGCTTCGCCTTCGTGGCCGGCCGCTGGGCCTCGCCGTTCTGGCAGGGCTGGGACCTCCTGATGCTCTGGCTCGCCATGCTGCACGGCGCCAACGGCATGCGTCAGGTCATCAACGACTATGCCGAGAAGGACTCGACCCGGCTCTGGCTCAAGGGGCTCATGGGTACCGCCACGGTCTTCACCGTGCTGCTGGGCACCCTGGTGATCTTCACCTTCGACCCCAACATCTGAGCCGCGAGCACCATCGACCATCGGCAGAGGCCAGAGGCGAGTTAACCCCCCATGCAGATTCACCAGTACGACACCGTCATCGTCGGCGCCGGCGGCGCCGGCATGCGCGCGGCCATCGAGTCGACGCAGCGCAGCCGCACCGCCGTCCTGACCAAGCTCTACCCGACCCGGTCCCACACCGGCGCGGCCCAGGGCGGCATGTGCGCCGCCCTGGCCAACGTCGAGGAGGACAACTGGGAGTGGCACACCTTCGACACGGTCAAGGGTGGTGACTACCTGGTCGACCAGGACGCCGCCGAGATCATGTGCAAGGAGGCCATCGACGCCGTCCTCGACCTGGAGAAGATGGGCCTTCCCTTCTCCCGCACCGAGCAGGGCCGGATCGACCAGCGCCGCTTCGGCGGCCACTCCCGCAACCACGGCGAGGCCCCGGTCCGCCGCTCGTGCTACGCGGCCGACCGCACCGGCCACATGATCCTCCAGACGCTGTTCCAGAACTGCGTCAAGCACGGCGTCGAGTTCTTCAACGAGTACTACGTCCTCGACCTGCTGATCAACGAGGGCAAGACGGCCGGCGTCGTCGCGTACGAGCTGGCCACCGGCGAGATCCACGTCTTCCAGGCCAAGTCGGTCGTGTTCGCCTCCGGCGGCACCGGCAAGTTCTTCAAGGTCTCCTCCAACGCCCACACCCTCACCGGTGACGGCCAGGCCCTGGTCTACCGCCGCGGCCTGCCGCTGGAGGACATGGAGTTCTTCCAGTTCCACCCGACGGGCATCTGGCGCATGGGCATCCTGCTCACCGAGGGCGCCCGCGGCGAGGGCGGCATCCTGCGCAACAAGGACGGCGAGCGCTTCATGGAGCGCTACGCCCCCGTCATGAAGGACCTCGCGTCCCGTGACGTCTGCTCCCGCGCGATCTACACCGAGATCCGCGAAGGCCGCGGCTGCGGTCCGGACGGCGACCACGTCTACCTGGACCTGACCCACCTGCCGCCGGAGCAGCTGGACGCCAAGCTGCCGGACATCACCGAGTTCGCGCGCACCTACCTCGGCATCGAGCCCTACACGGACCCGATCCCGATCCAGCCCACCGCGCACTACGCCATGGGCGGCATCCCGACCAACGTCGAGGGTGAGGTCCTGCGCAACAACACCGACATCGTCCCGGGCCTGTACGCGGCCGGCGAGGTCGCCTGCGTGTCCGTGCACGGCGCCAACCGCCTGGGCACCAACTCGCTGCTGGACATCAACGTGTTCGGCCGCCGCGCGGGCATCGCCGCCGCCGACTACGCCAACGCGAACGGCTTCGTCGAGCTGCCCGAGAACCCGGCCGAGAAGGTCCAGGCCCTGGTCGACGGCCTGCGCGAGGGCACCGGCACCGAGTCCGTGGGGCAGATCCGCAAGGAGCTGCAGGAGACCATGGACACCAACGCCATGGTGTACCGCACCGGCGCCACCCTGAAGCAGGCGGTCGAGGACATCGCCGCGCTGAAGGAGCGCTACAAGAACGTCTCCATCCAGGACAAGGGCTTCCGCTACAACACGGACCTCCTGGAGGCCGTCGAGCTGGGCAACCTGCTCGACCTGGCCGAGGTGCTGGCCGTCTCCGCGCTGGCCCGCGAGGAGTCCCGCGGCGGCCACTACCGCGAGGACTTCCCGACCCGTGACGACGTGAAGTTCATGCAGCACACCATGGCGTACCAGGAGGTCGCCGCCGACGGCAGCACCTCCATCCGCCTCGACTACAAGCCGGTCGTCACGACCCGCTACCAGCCGATGGAGCGTAAGTACTGATGAGCACTCCGACCGTGGAGAAGCACTCGGCCGCTCTGGACGCGGTCGAAGCCGGTGCCGTCCAGCCGATCACCGTCACCGTCCGGATCCGCCGGTTCAACCCGGAGGAGCACCCGGACCCGGTGTGGGTCGACTACCAGCTGACGATGGACCCGAAGGAGCGCATCCTCGACGCGCTCAACAAGATCAAGTGGGAGCAGGACGGCACCCTCACCTACCGCCGTTCCTGCGCCCACGGCATCTGCGGCTCCGACGCCATGCGGATCAACGGCCGCAACCGGCTGGCGTGCAAGACCCTGATCAAGGACGTCAACCCGGAGAAGCCGATCACGATCGAGGCCATCAAGGGCCTCACGGTCCTCAAGGACCTGGTCGTGGACATGGACCCGTTCTTCCAGGCGTACAAGGACGTCATGCCGTTCCTCATCACCAAGGGGAACGAGCCGACCCGCGAGCGCCTGCAGTCCGCCGAGGACCGCGAGCGCTTCGACGACACCACCAAGTGCATCCTGTGCGCCGCGTGCACGTCGTCCTGCCCGGTGTTCTGGAACGACGGCCAGTACTTCGGCCCGGCCGCCATCGTCAACGCGCACCGCTTCATCTTCGACTCGCGCGACGAGGGTGCCGAGCAGCGCCTGGAGATCCTCAACGACCGTGAGGGCGTGTGGCGCTGCCGCACCACCTTCAACTGCTCGGAGGCCTGCCCGCGCGGCATCGAGGTCACCAAGGCGATCCAGGAAGTGAAGCGGGCCCTGGTGACCCGCCGCTTCTGATCCCACCCGCCACACCGGAGGCCCCCGCCCGATCCTCGGATC
>NZ_JBHUAL010000225.1:0-15532 GCF_042789775.1 Kitasatospora sp. NPDC056800
GCGCGGTACAACCGCGCACCGGGGCACCTCCAGCCTGCCCAAGTGGTGCTATGTGTCGGTCAGTTGTCCACGTCGTAGGCCACGGTGACCGGGGCGTGGTCGCTCCACCGCTCGGCGTGGGTGTCGGCGCGCTCGACGCGGGCGTCGGTGGCGCGGGTGGCCAGTGTGGGGGTGGTGACCTGGAGGTCGATGCGCCAGCCGGAGTCGTTGTCGAAGGCGCGGCCGCGGTAGGACCACCAGGAGTAGGGGCCGGTGCGGTCGGGGTGGAGGGCGCGGACGACGTCGACGTAGCCGGCCTCGTCGTAGACGCGGGAGAGCCAGGCGCGTTCTTCGGGGAGGAAGCCGGCGGACTTCTGGTTGGCCTTCCAGTTCTTGAGGTCCTCGGGGCGGTGGGCGATGTTCCAGTCGCCGCAGACGACGACCTCGCGGCCGTCGGCGGCGGCGCGGGCGCGCAGGGCGGTGAGGTGGACGAGGAATTCCGCCATGAAGCGTTCCTTCTCCTCCTGGCGCTCGGTGCCGACTTCGCCGGAGGGGAGGTAGAGGCTGGCGATGGTCAGGCCGGGCAGGTCGATTTCGACATACCTGCCCGAATTGTCGAATTCATCCGAGCCGAATCCGATCGCCGTGCGCTGCGGTTCCGCGCGGGAGAGGACGGCGACGCCGGCCCGGCCCTTGGTGGCGGCGGGGGCCCAGACGGCGTGCCAGCCGTCCAGGTCGCGCAGTTCGACGGGTAGCTGCTCGGGTTCGGAGCGCACCTCCTGGAGGCAGACCACGTCCGCCTCGGTGCCGGCCAGCCATTCGACGAAGCCCTTCCTGGCCGCCGCCCGGATTCCGTTCACGTTCACACTCGTCACCACGATCACCCGAGCAGCCTACCGACTGGGCGTTCCCGGCCCGAACCGTGACGCGCGGGGTCGGGCGGGTCCCGTCGGAGGGTGTCGATGGCGGTGACAGCGGCTGGCGGGAGCTGTCGTGAACGCGGCATGAAGATGTGCGGCAGTCCCATCGAGCCCCGCCATTGGTCTTGACCATCTCCGGACGGAGCACCTAGGGTCACTTACTGCAAGGACCTTTAATAAAGAAGGACGGATAAAGGCCCGCTCTCCCACCTGCCGCGACTGCGGACAGTGGGCTCGGGATCCGCCCTCCTTGTCGCAGGGCGGACAAACTCACGGGTGGAGGACGCGGTGGGGACGACAGGACAGCTTTCGGCGGTGCCGGAGCCGAAGTACTGGCACCTGCGCACGGTGCTGCTGCGGGCCATCGACTCGGAGTTCTCCACCGGTCAGGTGCTGCCCAACGAGCGCGAGCTCTCGGCCCGCTTCGGCGTCGCCCGGGCCACGCTGCGTCAGGCGCTCGACCAGCTGGAGCTGGAGGGCCGCCTGGTGCGCCGCCGGGGGATCGGCACCCTGATCGCCGCCCCGCGGGTCGGCGTCCCGGTCAACCGGCAGGAGGAGGGCTGGCCCGGCGCCGCGCGCAGCCAGTCCTGGCGGACGGTCGACTGCACCACCGCCCCCGCCTCCGCGCAGCTGGCGAAGGGCCTCGGCATCGCCGAGGGCGCCACCGTGCACACCGTGCGCCGGGTCCGTCTGGTGGAGGGCCGCGCGGTGGCCAGCGAGTCGCTGCACGTCCCGGCCGCCGCGCTGCCGCACCTGCCGGGCTTCCGCGCCGAGAGCGACCGCGCCCGTTCGGTGCTGCGCCAGCTGGAGCGCCTGGAGGTGGACGGCGAGTCCCGCTCGGTCGAGCTGGGTGTCGCCGAGGCCGAGCAGGCCGCCCTGCTGGAGCGCCCGCCTGGCGCGCCCGTCCTGGTCATGACCACCCAGTACGCCTCGGCCGGCCGGCTGGTGGCGCTCGCGGTGGCCACCTACCGGGCGGACACCTGCAAGCTGACCTTCGGCGAGGCCGGACTCGTCGAGGTCACCCCGGTCGGCGCGACGGCCGAGGTCCGTACCGCCTCCTGACGCACCACCCGTGAATCCCTGAACCCCTGAACCCCTGAACCCCTGAACCATTTTCCGGAAACCCTCAGGTCGAGGCCCGGGCGCCAACTGGCGTCCGGGCCTTTACCGTTGGGGCCCTGCCGTAAACCGGGCCGGGTCGCCTGGTAGCGTCCCGCGTGGCAGTGGCACAGCCACGCAATGGGTGAGGACGGGGGCGACCGGTGAACGCGCTCCTCGCATCGTGGGCGAGGTCGGAGGTGCTGGCCTTCGACTGCCTGTTCCGGGCGGACGGCACGGCCCGGGAGGCGGACATCGACGGGCCGGAGCACCTCCGGCTGGAGCTGGGCGGGCCGGTGGACGTGGCGGCCCTGGCGGCCGATCCGCCGTGGGACGCGGGCAGCGTCGAGGTCATCGACGAGGTCTAACTGCCGGACGGGCTGGGCTACGTGGTCCACGGTGACAGCGGCCTCGGGCACCTTGGCTTCATCGGTCGGCTCGGACCGGACCGCGGACTGCGGTGGCTCCTGACCACGTCGACCGGCAACCCGTTCGTCGGGGCGTCCGTCGACTGGCCGCTGGCGCACTTCGTCAACGACTGGGGCAGCACGCTCACCCTCGACCTGACCGACCCGGACTTCGCGCCCTGAGGTGACCCCCGCTCCTTGAGCGCGGCGTCAGGCCCGGGGCGGGTCGACGGCGAAGAGCTGCTCCTCGACGTGGTCGAGGGCGACGCGCAGGGCGCCCATCGCCACGACCTCCGAGCCGAGGGCCGCCAGGGCGACCTCGGGGGCGCGCAGGGTGAACTGGGCCAGGCGTTCGCGCAGCGGGTCCAGGACGCCGTCGAGGCCGGCCGCCCAGCCGCCGATGACCACCAGCTGGGGGTCGATGGCCAGGACGAGTGCGGCGACGCCCTGGACGAGGCGGGTGAGGAAGCGGTCCATGGCGACCTTGGCGACCTCGTCGCCCTCCCGGGCCAGCCGCAGCACGCGGGCCACGGCGGCCTCGTCCAGCGGGTTGAGGGGCTTTCCGGTGGTGGACAGCAGGCGCTCGGGGGTGACCTCCTGGCCGAGCAGGTGCAGGGCGCCGATCTCGCCGGCCGCGCCGCCGAAGCCGCGGTGCAGCCGGCCGCCGATGAGGGAGCCGGCGCCCGGGCTGAGGCCGGCCATCACGAAGACGACGTCGTCGGCGCCGACCGCCGATCCCTGCCAGTGCTCGGCGATGGCGGCCAGGTTGGCGTCGTTCTCGATCAGGACCGGGCAGCGGAACGAGCGCCGCAGCTTGGCACCGAGGTCGAGGCCGGTCCAGCCGGGCATCGCGGTGCCCAGTTGGACGGTGCCCTCGCGGTCGACGATGCCGGGGGTGCCGATGCCGACCGCCCACAGGTTGTCGCGGGAGATGCCGGCCTTGCGCAGCACCTCGGCGACGGCGGTGCGGACGGCGGCGAGCCGGTCCTCGGCGTCGAGGGTCTCGTCCACCGGCTTGAAGTGACTGCCCACCACCTCGCCGGTGAGGTCGGCGAGGATGACCCGGATGTCGTGCACGCCGATCTCGATGCCGAGGATGTGCCCGGCCTCGGCGCGGAAGCGGAACCAGCGGGCCGGGCGGCCGCGGCGGCCGGTGCCCGGCTGGCCGTCCTCCCTCGGCTGCTCGACCTCGGCGACCAGTCCGGTCTCGACCAGGCCCTCGATCACGCCCTCGACCGTCGGGCGGGAGAGCCCGGTCTCGCCGACGAGCTGAGTGAGGGTCACGGAGTGGCCGTTCCGCAGCGCCCGAAGCGTGACCGCCGCGTTGATCCGCCGCAGCAGCGAGGAGTCTCCTCCGGTGAGCCGATCCGCCAATGCGATGCCCTTCGCCGTTCGCGCGACTGCCCTGGCGCGCGGTGTCGAGTGCGCGGTGCCCACCGAATGGCCCGCGGGGGTGCGCCCCCGGAGAACGCGGCAGGGCGGCAGGGGGCCGCCTGCGCGAGGGCCGGAGGACAAGCGGAGCCTACCCGGGGACGGGCCCGGGCGGCGAGGATCTCCGCAGCTCATCCAGGCTTCGGTATCGAAATGGTACGGATCGGGTGGCGGTGCGTGATCCGGACTTCACCGCCCGGCCACGGCGGGCCGGTAGGGGAGCCGCCGGGACAGCACCGACCGGAGGGAACGTTCCGACAGCAGCGGGCCGAGACCGCGCCGGGAGCCGACCGACAGGAGGCCGAGGGTCGAGCAGGCCGAGCCGATCGAGCCGAGGGAGAGGACGGAGCCGATCGAGCCGATGGACAGCACCGACCCGATCGAGCCGATGGACAACACCGAGCCGATCGAGCCGAGGGAGAGGGCGGATCCGATCGAGCCGGTCGACAGTACCGACCCGATCGAGTCGATCGACCGGACGGACACGATCGAGCGGATCGAGCGGATCGAGTGGAGGGAGCCGGTCGAGCGGAAGGAGCCGACGGACCCGCGGGCGGGCCGGGCCGGACGCGCGGAAGTGGTCATGACTTTTGAGCGTAGCCAGCCACACCCCCGCCCGCCCGTCAGTCCACCCGGGCCGCGAACAGTCGCTGCCCCAGCAGCCCCATCGGATGTCCGTCCTCCGGCAGGGTCAGCACCGTCGGGCAGCCCGCGGCGGTGAGCGCTGCCCGCCACTGCTCGGCCGGGCGGGCGGTGAGGCCGTGGGCGTCGCCGGTGATCAGCAGGTCGAGCTGTTCGGTGGTGGGGGCGAGCAGCAGGAGTCGGCCGCCAGGGGCGAGCAGCCGGACCAGCGTCGGGACGTCCTCCGCCGATGGCCCGCCCGCGCCCGCCACCGCGCCCCCGCCCGCGCTCGCGATGACGACGTCGTAGCGGCCGCCGTCGGGGGCCGAGTGGTGCTCGGTGTGCGGCCGGGGCCGGGTGGCGAGGGCGCGGGCGACGGCGGGCTCGCCGCCCTCCGCGTCCAGTTCGAGGACGCGCAGCGGCCCGGGCCCCTGGTGGGCCTCGGCGGTGCCGCGCACCAGCGCGCCGAGGGCGGCGCCGAGGAAGCCGCGGGAGGCGGCCCAGCGGACGGGGGAGGCGTCCGGCCGGGGGGCCTCCTGGCCGGTGATCAGCCGGGGCAGCCGCAGGGCGCCGCGTCGGACCCGGTCCAGGGCGGCGACCGGGCCGAGCCCGTCGGCCCAGGTCTCGGCGGCGGGGCGCCAGGCCTCCCGGACCTCGGCGGCGTCCGGCCCGGGCCGGCCGTGGAAGACCGGGCCCTGGGCCCCGCCGTCGTGCCGGGTGAGCAGGCCGTGCCGGGCGAGTGCGTCCAGCCAGCGGACGACCCGGGGGCGCTGGGCGGGGGTGACCATGGCGGCGGCGAGGACCTCGGCCTCGGGGTAGCCGCGGGCGGGGTCGGTGAGCACGCCGTTCTGCTGGAGGGTGTGCAGGAGGGCGGCGAGCACGGCCCGGTCGAGCTGGGCGCCGAAGTCGTGGACCTGCTCGGCGGTGACGCCGATGCCGTACTTCCAGGCGGCGGCCGAGGCGTTGGCGGCGTCGGCGCGCAGTCGGCGGTCGGCGGCCTCGGCGTTGCTGTCCGGGGCGCGGACATGGGCGAGGACGGCGCCGAGCGCGTCGACGGCGGCGTACACGTCCTCCTGCCGGGGTTCGGGGCCGACGTGCAGGACCAGGCGCAGCGCGGCGAGGTCGTGGGCGGCGAGGCCGGGCTGTCCGCTGAGCCGCCAGAGCAGGGCGGAGGGCAGGCTGAGGTGGGTGGCCCGGGCGGTGGCGACGGCTTCGAGCTGCTGCTCGGGCCGCTGGTCGGGGTCGCCGCAGTGGACGGTGCCGCCGGCGAGCAGGGTGGCGAGGGCGAGGTCGACGGCGAGGTCGGTGACCGGGTGCAGCACGGTGTGCCGGATCGGGGGCGCGCCGAGGACGCCGGCCCAGTAGCGCAGCCGCTGTTCGGCGGCCCGGGCGGCGGAGGGCGGCAGGGCGGCGTGCTCGGCTATGCGGCGGGCGAGGGCCTGGGGGAGTCCGCCCGGCGGGGAGACGCCGAGCAGCAGGCCGATGCCGCTGATCGCGCGCCCGTCGGCGACGACGGCGGGTCGGTCGCCGAGTTCGCGCAGCGCGCTGACCAGGGCGGGAGTCGTGGGCACGGTGATCACTCCGGGGTGCGGGACAGAAACCGCACTACTGAACCATGGGGGCGGGGCGGTGAAGGGCGGAAGCAAGTCAAACTTCTGTAATGATTTTCATATCGGCTAGCCAAGCTCTCGACACGAAGTCGCCGCGAAGCGGTCGGAACTTCACATTCCGGAAGGTCCGCGCGATCCCTTGACAGGTGGTTCGGGTACTGGATCAATGGAGCGCAGGGGAGCTGACCGAACGATCGGTCGGTGATCTCGGTCTGGGTGTCCTCGATGCGGGCGAATCTCGGCAGAGCAGCGAAATCGGCAGAGCAGCAAAACCGGCACAGCAGCGAAGGAGCGACGATGACCGGCACCGCACCCGTCCCGCGCCGACACCTCGGGGAGCCGCTACCGCCCGAGCTCCTGGACGCCGGCGAGCGGATGGGTCCGGACGAGCTGCGCGCCCACCAGCTCACCCGGCTGCGGGCCACCCTGCGGCACGCGTACGACAACGTCGAGCTCTACCGTCGCAAGTTCGACGCGGCCGGCGTCCGCCCCGAGGACTGCCGCACCCTGGACGACCTCGCCCGTTTCCCCTTCACCACCAAGGCCGACCTGCGCGAGGGCTACCCCTTCGGCATGTTCGCCGTCCCGATGGAGCGGGTCCGCCGGATCCACGCCTCCAGCGGCACCACCGGACTGCCGACCGTGGTCGGCTACACCGACAACGACCTCTCCATGTGGGCCGACGTGGTCGCCCGCTCGATCCGCGCGGCCGGCGGCCGGCCCGGCCACAAGGCGCACATCGCGTACGGCTACGGCCTGTTCACCGGCGGCCTGGGCGCACACTACGGCGCCGAGCGGGCCGGCTGCACCGTCATCCCGGCCTCCGGCGGCATGACGGCCCGCCAGGTGCGGCTGATCCTGGACTTCGAGCCCGAGATCATCATGATCACCCCGTCCTACCTGCTGACCCTGCTCGACGAGTTCGAGCGGCAGGGCGTCGACCCGCGGAGCACCTCGCTGCGGATCGGCATCTTCGGGGCGGAGCCGTGGACGGAGGAGATGCGGCGCGAGATCGAGGAGCGGCTCGACCTGCACGCCGTCGACATCTACGGCCTCTCCGAGGTGGTCGGCCCGGGCATCGCGCAGGAGTGCGTGGAGACCAAGGACGGGCTGCACATCTGGGAGGACCACTTCTACCCGGAGGTCGTCGACCCGTTCACCGACGAGGTGCTGCCCGAGGGGGAGGGCGGCGAACTGGTCTTCACCTCGCTCACCAAGGAGGCGCTGCCGATCATCCGCTACCGCACCCGCGACCTCAGCCGACTGCTGCCCGGCACCGCGCGGCCGGCGTTCCGGCGGATGGAGAAGGTCACCGGGCGCAGCGACGACATGATCATCCTGCGCGGGGTGAACGTCTTCCCGACCCAGATCGAGGAGATCCTGCTGCGCACCCCGGGCGTCGCGCCGCACTTCCAGCTGCGGCTCGGCCGGCAGGGGCGGCTGGACACCATGACCGTCCGGGTGGAGGCCCGGCCGGAGGCCCCCGCGGAGCAGCGGGAGGCGGCGCGGGCGGAGATCGTTCGGGCGGTGAAGGACGGGGTCGGGATCACCGTCGCGGCCGAGGTGGTGGACCCGTACACGCTGGAGCGCTCGGTCGGGAAGATCAAGCGGGTGGTGGACGAGCGGGGTTGAACGAGCGGAGGTGAACGAGCGGTGGTGAACCCGGCCGTCGGGCACACGTGCGGGGGCGTCCCGCCGGATGGGTGGCGGGGAGCACCCCCGCGCGGGCCCTATGCTGCGGACATGCCGAGTGAGCTGCGCACTCTCCGATCCGCTCTCCCGCCCGCCCTTCAGCCCGATCCTCAGGCCGATCCTCGGACCGCCGAGGACCTCGCCTTCATCCGGCGGGAGACCGAGCTGAAGCCCGTCCCCTTCGTGCCCGAGATCAGCCTCCACATGGCCGAGGACGCCATCGCCCTGTGGGAGACCACCGAACGGGCGCGCGGGCGGGCCGGGCTGCCGCCGCCGTTCTGGGCCTTCGCCTGGGCGGGCGGGGTGGCGGTCGCCCGCTACGTGCTGGACCACCCCGAACTGGTCGACGGCCGTACGGTGTTGGACGTCGCGGCCGGCTCCGGGCTGGTCGGGGTGGCCGCCGCGCTGCGCGGGGCGACGGAGGTGCGCGCCGCCGAGATCGACGCCTACGCGGTGGCCGCGATCGGGTTGAACGCCGAGGCCAACGGGGTCCGGGTGGACGGCGCCCTGGTGGACCTGGTGGACGGCGACGGCGGGCCCGCCGAGGTGGTGCTGGCGGGCGACGTCTTCTACGAACGGGCCATGGCCGCCCGCTTCCTGCCCTTCCTGGAGCGGGCCGTGGCGCGCGGCGCGACCGTCGTCGTCGGCGACCCGGGCCGGGCCTACCTGCCCCGGGACCGGTTCACCGCGGTGGCGGCGTACCAGGTGCCGGTGGTCGCGGACCTGGAGGACACCGCGGTCAAGACCACGACGGTGTGGCGACTGGGCTGACCGGCCGAGGGCACCGGCATCACGGGCGACGGGCTGAAGCGGGTTCCCGGTCCGGACGGCGGGCCGGGGCGCGCCCGCCGTCCGGACGGCCGCCGAGCGCTGGCGGCCGGGTCCGGGGCGTGGTCGGCTGGGGCCGATGCGTGTGCGAACGGCATCGTCCGGCCGTGTCCGGCGTCGTTCGGCACCCTTCCGGCACCCTTGCTGGCGCGCTGCCGGACCCGCCCACCCGACAGGGGACCCACCATGACCATCACCGAGAACGGACTCAGGATCGCCTCGCCCCAGGCGATCGCCGACCTGCACGCCGGCCTGCCCGACTTCGAGCAGGCCCTCGCCTTCTACCACCAGCACCTGGCGCCGGACACCGCCGTCGACCTGTCCGTCGCGGAGAACGTCCTGCTCTACCACGACTCGATGCAGCGGGACGTCTTCGAGAAGATCCGGCTGATCCCCGAGCTGAACATCAAGTACATGGCCCCGGTCGGCATCCCGTGGCTGCGTCAGCAGGCGGCGGACCTGCTCACCCGGGCGTTCGGCCGCACGGTCGTGATGGAGGACGTCTTCGGTTGCGCCGGGGTCTCCTCCGCGCTGGAGTGCATCGCCTACGGGCTCATGCGGCGGCAGGGGACGGGCGGTGTGCCGCTCAAGCCGGGGGACGAGGTGCTGATCCCGGCGCCGTACTGGCAGGGCTTCAACTGGTCGTTCCAGGAACGGCCCAAGCTGAAGTGCGTCCCGGTGCACCTGCCCACCCACGGGGAGGACCGCTACCGGCTCACCCTGAACCTGATCGTGAACGCCTACGAGGCGCGGAAGGAGGCCGGGCACAACCCGCGGCTGCTCGTCCTCACCAATCCGCACAACCCGCTGGGCGTCAACTACCCGAAGGAACTGCTCGACGAGATCTACGGCTGGGCGCTCGCGCACACCGACCTCCACATCATCTCCGACGAGATCTACTGCCACTCCCAACTCGACACCGGGACGACGCCGTTCACGAGTGCGGTGGCCCTGGACGCGTACCAGGAGCACGCCGACCGGGTCCACCTGGTCTGGGGCTTCGCCAAGGACTTCGGGCTGTCCGGCTTCCGCACGGGGTTCGTCATCTCCAAGAACGAGGCCGTGCACCGCGCCATGCTCGGCAGCGACGACCCGGCCGAACAGACCCGCGCACTGCCCTGGTTCACCCCGTTCGACTCGCTGAAGACCTATGTCATCGGGGAGCTGTTCAAGGCCACCGTCGACGGGGAGCCCTACCCGGTGTACGCGATGCGCGAGTACCGCACGCTGCTGAGCGCGAGCTTCCGCAGGACCAAGGACGCCCTGGACGCCGCCGGGATCGAGTACGTCCACCAGGACGGCGACAACGCCGCGATGTTCTTCTGGCTCGACCTCACCAGGTACCTCGGCAAGCGCGCGCCCGGCGAGCACGTGAACGGGCTGCCGGCCATCGGGCCGGACGGGCTCGACCCGAACGAGGAGTGGCTGTTCCGCTACCTCGCCGCCAAGCCCACCGAGGTCTCCCTGCTGCCCGGCGGGACCATGCACAACGCGGAGCCGGGCTTCTTCCGGCTCTGTTTCACCAGCCGGATGCCCGACGACGTCGAGGCCGCCGTGCGGCGGGTGGGCGTGGCGCTGCAGCAGCTGAAGTAGCCGGAGCGGCTCAGGTAGTCGTACGGCGCGAGCGGCACCGGGTACGCCCCGGTGCCGCTCTTCCGCTGCTCAGCCGCGCAGCCGGGCCAGCCAGGCCTCGACCTCGTCGGAGCGGCGCGGGAGGTCGGCGGAGAGGTTCTCGTTGCCGTCCTCGGTGACCAGGATGTCGTCCTCGATCCGCACCCCGATGCCCCGGTACTCCTCCGGCACCGTCAGGTCGTTCTCCTGGAAGTAGATGCCCGGTTCGACGGTGAGCACCATGCCCGGCTCCAGCGGGCCGTCGATGTGCTCCTCGGTGCGGGAGTGGGCGCAGTCGTGGACGTCGATGCCCAGCATGTGGCCGGTGCCCGCCAGGGTGAAGCGGCGGTGCAGGCCCAGCTCGTACACCTTGTCGGCGCTCAGGTCGCCGAACAGGCCCCAGGCGGTGAGGTGTTCGGCGAGCTCGCGCTGGGCGGCGTGGTGGAAGTCGCGGAACCGCCCGCCCGGCCGGACGGCCGCGATGCCGGCCTCCTGGGCCGCGTACACGGCGTCGTAGACCTTGCGCTGGAGCTCGGTGAAGCGGCCGCTGACCGGGAGGGTGCGGGTGACGTCGGCGGTGTAGAGGTGGTTGGTCTCCACGCCGGCGTCGAGCAGCAGGAGGTCGCCGGGGCGGGCGTGGCCGTTGTTGCGCACCCAGTGCAGGGTGGTGGCGTGCGGGCCGGCCGCGGCGATGGTGCTGTAGCCCACGCTGTTGCCCTCGACCCGGGCGCGGACGAAGAAGGTGCCCTCGATCAGCCGCTCGGCGGTCTCGGAGTCGGTGCCGAGGACGCGGACCACGTCCTCGAAGCCGCGGGCGGTGGCGGCGCAGGCGAAGCGCAGCTCCTCGATCTCGAACGCGTCCTTGACCAGGCGCAGCCCGGACAGGAAGACCTCGAACTCCTCGTCCCGCTCGGCGGTGATCCGGTCCGCGAGGGCCTCCTCGACGCCCGCGTCGTGGCGGCGCAGCACGCGCGCCGGGCCGGTGGCGGCGCGCAGGTCCGCGCGGGCGGTGCGCACGTCCCGGCAGGGCAGGCCGAACAGCCGCTCGCTCTCGGTCAGGCTGTTGCGGCGGCCGTCCCACAGCTCGCCGTGGCCGTCCAGCCAGAACTCGCCGTTGTCGGTGCGGGAGCGGTCGCGCAGGTAGAGCACGGCCTCGTGGCCGCTGTCCCCGGTCGGGGCGAGCACCAGGACGCCGTCCTCGGACTGGTCGCCGGTCAGGTAGGCGTAGTCGGAGGAGGGGCGGAACGGGTAGTCGGTGTCGTTGGCCCGAACCTTGGGGTTGCCGGCCGGGACGACCAGCAGCTCGCCGGGGAAGGCGGCGGACAGCGCGGCGCGGCGGCGGGCGGTGTGCGCGGCCTGGGGGACCGGCTCCAGGGCGGTGCGCTCGGTGTCGGCCCAGCCCTGCTTCATGCTCTCCGCGAGCTCGTCCGTGACCCCGCGGGTCAGGCCGTTCTTCCGGTACTTGATGGTCTCGGCGGGCTCGGTGGTCTCGGCGGGCTCGGTCACTGCGGTCTCCTGGTGAGGGTGAGGGCAGCGGGGTGTTTCGCTACGCTGCCCCGTCCGTCGGTGTGCGTCCCGTACGGTATATCGAACACTGCCGCAAGAGAAGAGGCCCAGCGTGAACGACGCCGAGGAATCCGTCCGGGGCGTCCTCGCCGCCAACCTGAAGCGGGTGCGGGCCCAGCGCGGACTGTCGCTGTCCGAGCTGTCCCGGCGGGCCGGGGTCGGCAAGGCGACGCTCTCCCAGCTGGAGTCCGGGGCCGGCAACCCCACCCTGGAGACGGTGCTCGGGCTGTCCAGGGTGCTCGGCGTGCCGATCTCCGACCTGGTCGAGGCCCGGCCGGCCGGCGAGGTGACGGTGGTGCGGGCGGCCGAGGCCGAGGTGCTCAGCGGGCGGGGCGTCGACCTGCGGCCGCTGCGCCGGATCGAGTCCGGGGACACCGTGTTCGAGCTCTACGACCAGGTGGTGCGCACCGGCGCCGCGCAGGAGTCCGGCGGACACACCGGCACCGAGCACACCGTCGTCCAGGCCGGCCGGCTGGGCGTGCGGGTGGACGGCCGCGAGATCGAGTTGGGACCGGGCGACTACATCGGCTTCGACGCCGCGCTCCCGCACGCCTACACCGCGCTGGACGGCGAGCCGGTCCGCTCGGTGCTGGTGCTGCAGTACCGGGCCGAGCAGCACGGCCACCTCGCCGAGGCCTCGCCGGTCCGGCCGGCCGTGTGGGGGCTCTGGCACTGACGCTCCGGCGCCGGGGCTCCGGTATCGGACGGCCTGGCGGGCGGTTCGGTGGCCGGCTCGGCGGGCGGTTCGATGGACGGTCGGATCGTTCGGAATACCGAACGAGCGGGTGGGTGCGGCAGGATGATCATCATGACGGACGCACTCACCTGGCTCGCCGAACCCGAATCGATCGCCTACGGAGGTTACAGCGTCGTGCTCGCCCGCGGCCTGGAGCCGGAGGAACTGGCGGCCCGGCTCGCCGAAGGGCTCCCGGAGCGCACGGCGCGGCCGCTCGACGAACTCACCGCCGAGGACCTGGTGGAGGAGTACGAGCTGGAGTTCGCCGGCGGCATCGAGGACATCGCGCTGCACCACGGGCGCAGCGGCGACCTCGCCTTCGCGGTGGCGTACGGCTACTGGCAGGGGGAGCTGAGCGTCCGGCCGGAGGTCTCGCGCGGCGGCGCCGAGGTCTACCACCTGGAGTTCGAGGAGGAGAACGGCAAGCCGGTGCCGCCGTTCTTCAGCGCCCACCGGGACGGGCGGGAGGTCTGCTCCCTCAACCTCCACCTGGACCCCTCCTGGGGCCCCGGCGACGTCCAGGGCGAGCCGGCCACAGCCGCCGCCCTGACGGCCGAGCTGGCCGCCGTCGGCCTGCCCGACCACGACCGCGCGGGCGACGACCTCCACCGCACCTGCCTGGAGGTGCTCGGCCGCCACTTCGGCCTCACCCTGCCGCGTGATCTGGTGCGGGAGGCCGAGCTCCCGGCCCTCCTGCTGGAGACCGACTGACGGGGGCGGCCGGCCGAGGCTCCGGCCGGCGCGCCCCCTGCCCTGACCCTGATCCCCCCGGCGGCCACCAAGGTGGCGGCGCGCCGGGCGGGGTGGGGTGCGGGGTCAGAGCCGCTTGTCAGCCGAGCGCCCGCGACCGGGAGCGGGTCCGCCGGGCCTTGTCATCGGTGCGCTTGAAGGAGCGTGACATCGCTGATCAACTCCCCTCTCCGACGGGTGGTTCGGCGGGCTCCCGTGCTCACCGGGGTTCCTGACGCCGATTCTGTGCGAGGTCGGTGGGCGAGGAGAATCCCAGAAATCTGGGACACGTCCGTGCCACCCTTCGCCGTGAAGGCCCGGTCGGGCGCGAGGGCGGTCGGCGTGCACTCCGAGGTGTGCGGCCCGAAGCCCGAGCCGGGGTGAACCGGGGCGAACCGGCTCGGGCCGGGACGAACCGTCCCGAGCCGGGCCCCGGGTGCGTCAACCCGCTGTGCGGATGTCCGCCCTGGGGCGCGAACTGCGCGGGAACGGCCCGTGAATTGTTCCCCGGTCGGGTGACGGTGCGGCCGGTCGGTGGGGCCCTGCGGGCATCATGGGCCGCGACACGGGACGTCGCGGAACAGGGAGTCGACCGATGGGTAGGCCGATGGCGGAGTTCGGTTGCGCGAAGTGCTACGGCGAGGACGAACGGGCGGTGTGGGGGCGGCAGCGGGAGGGCTTCGAGCACGAGGCGGAAGTGGTGGACGGCTCGCGCTTCGCCGTCAACCTGCGGCGCTGCCTGGGGTGTTCTCAGCGGTTCGTGTGGATCTTCACCGAGGTCGTCGACTGGATGGGCGGGGATGACGCCCAGTACGTGACGATCATGCCGGTGACGGCCGAGGAGGCCACCGGCCTGAGGAGCGGCACCCTGCGCCCCCACGCCCTCGGCGCCCTCGGCCGCGACCGCCGCCACCTGAACCACGACTGGCCCACCGGCGGCCCGGCCCGACTGCACTGGCGCTCCGGCCGCTTCCTCGTCGCCGGGGCCCGCTGAGCAGTGGTGCCGCCGCCCTGCCGAAGCGGCAGGGCGGCGAGGGAGTCAGACGCTCCCGAACTCGCCGGACTTGACGCCCGCGATGAAGGACTGCCAGGCGTCCGTACCGAAGGCGAGCTGCGGGCCGTCAGGGTCCTTGCTGTCGCGGACGGGGAGGACGCCCGGGAGGCCGGGGGCGACCTCGATGCACTGACCACCACCGTTGCTGTATGAGGACTTCAACCAGGAGGCGGGCTTGACCGTCGCGATGGGGAACATGGCTTGGAACTCCTTGAGCCGGGTGCGGATGAGCGCCAGCGAGTCCGCACATGAGAGGGCTTGGGCCTGGAGCCAATCGTAAACCCTTGACAGGGAACGGATCTTGTCCTTGTCGTCCCGCTCGACGTAGCCCCGTTGGATGGTCTCGAGGTAGGCCATCCAGTCCCCGTCCGGCGAGGTCAGGAGCGTGAACGGCCACGTCGAAGGGAGGTCTTCACCGAGGCTGGACGGCGCGATCTGCAGCATGACGTGGGGAAGGCCGGCGATGCTCTCCAGCCGACGAAGCTGTTCGGCCATGACGAAGGGGCCGCCGACGGGCCGCAGGCAGCTCTCCTCCATGATGATGTGGACGGAGGGAGCGGGGTCCCGGTACAGCAGGGCCTGCCGCGCCATCCGGACATTCAGGCGCTCGATGGCCTTTTCCTCGGGGATCTCGCCCCGCCGGGCCGCGGCGTAGATGAGCGCGGAGGCGTAGGCCCGCGTCTGGAGCAACCCGGGGATGACGTTCATCTCGTAGATCTTGAGGGCGGTGGCCTTGCCCTCGTGCTCGATGTAGGCGAGGAACCCGCCGATCAAGGTGCTGCTCTTGGCCGTCCAGTACAGGAGCTCAAGCGCCTGGCAGGTGTCGAGTTCCTTGTCGCACCGCCGAACGAGGGGCAGCGGCGCGGGGCGGTCGCCGTTCTCGATCATGGAGATGAGTGAATCGCTGTAGTTGGTCCGCCGCCCGAGCTGGACCTGCGTGAGCCCCCTGGCCTTGCGGAAGCGCCGGAGCTGAACGCCGATGGCCGCGTCCGGCGACGAGGTGGGGTCTACTTCCCGATGGGGCATGGTGATTACCCGATTCCACAGTGCTCGCTGTCAAAGTGAAGCTCTTCCGATGCTAGCCGTGATTGGCCACTCTTGGTGAGGGGATAGCAACAGAGAGGAACTAATCGGTGGATATGACGAACAGTCAATGCGGCGAAAGCCTCGTCCTGCGGCGGAACTTCCCGCCGTGCCGATGCGCGCAGTGCGGCGACGCCATCCCCGAGGCGCGGATGAACGCCTCCGCC
>NZ_JBHUAL010000226.1:0-15523 GCF_042789775.1 Kitasatospora sp. NPDC056800
GCTCGATTCCGGCCGAGCGGCCCGCCACCCCGAACCCGCTTGCCGCTCGCGTCAGTTCCGCGCCGCGAGACCGTTCGCCCAGAGGTAGTCGACCTGGCTGCGCTCGTTGCCGTCGGGGTACGGGTTGGTGCAGGACGGGCCGGGGCCGCCGCCCGACATCAGCTCGCTGCACGGGCCGGAGTAGTCGTCGGGCAGGCCGAGCACGTGGCCGGTCTCGTGCGCCACCACGCGGAGCGAGCTGTACTGCTGGTTCTGCTGGTAGTCGAGGAAGACGTAGCCGTGGCCGTGGCCGTCGGTGCTGGCGTAGGAGCCGCGGCTGTCGTTGCCCTCGTAGTACGAGAAGTCGCCGCTGCCGCTCGCCGCCTGGAGCTGGACGTTGGTCTCCGAGCTGTTCCAGATCTGCGCGGCCTGGGATATCTGGCTGGTGAAGGAGGGCGCGTTCGCGGTGTCGTAGGTGACGGTGACGGTCGCCAGGCCGGGGTTGGCGGCCTGCTTGGCCTTGGCCGAGGCCATCACGGCCTGGAAGAAGGCCTGGTTGTTCGCCGTCTCCGCGGCCGAACCGGCGTACGTCGAGGGGGTGTAGCCCTGGACGGCCGGGGCGGCGGGAGCGGCCGGCGCGGCGTTCGCGGCGGTGGCGGGCAGGACCGCCAGGCCGGCCGCGAGGGTCAGGCCCAGGGCTGCGGACAGCACGGATCGCTTCATGTGGGGACTCCGGTTTCGCGGTGCGCCGGCTCGCCGGGGCCCGATGGGGGCCGGGCCCGGCCGGGGCGCACGGTGGGGGCCGCCCCGGGCGGTGGCCGAGGGGCGGGTTGCTGCCCCCGAGCTTCGACCCGGGCGGGGCCGTCGCGGATGATGCCAACCGGCGATAGCACCACCGCATAGCGGCCCGGTGCCGTCGTGCGGCGCACCGGCCGATCCGTCGGCCGTTCAGCCGGTCGGTCCGTCGGCCGGCCCTTCGGCATGCCTTGAATGCCTGTCATGTCCTTGGCGAAGGGGTGCGACGGCGTCTATGCTCCCGACGTGGAGCTCGACGTGAGACACCTCCGGGTGCTGTGCGCGATCGCCGACAGCGGCAGCCTCCGCAAGGCCGCGCTCCAGCTCGGCATGACCCAGCCCTCCCTCACCACCCAGCTGCACCGCATCGAACGGGCCATCGGCGGCACCCTGTTCACCCGCGAGCAGACCGGCAGCCGGCCCACCGCGCTCGGCCACTCGGTGCTCTCCCGGGCCCGGCCGGTGATCACCGAGATGGCCGCCCTGGTGGCCGCCGCCCGCCAGGAGGCACGGGACTCGGCCGGCCCCGGCCGGCAGCGGCGGCTGCGGATCGGCAGCGTCGGAAGCCGGGCGGTCGCGGCCTGGCTGCGCCGGGTGCACGAGCGGCTGCCGGACACCGACACCACCATCCACGTGGACATCTCGGCCAGCGCGCTGCTGCGGATGGTCGCCGCCGACCAGCTGGACGTGGCCTTCGTGCACGAGTGCGAGGGCTTCCCGCTGCGGGTCCCGCCGGACGCCGAGCACCGGGTGCTGATGGCCCGGGAGCCGCAGTTCGTCGCGCTCGCCGCCGGGCACCCGGCCGCCGCCCGCGACGTCGTCCACCTGGCCGACCTCGCCGAGGACACCTGGATGGTCGACCCGACCGCCGACCACGAGTACGCGGCGATGCGCCGGGTGTTCACCGAGGCCGGGCTCAACCCCCGGGTGGTGCAGGTGCGGGACAACGCCACCGCCGCCGAGCTGGTCGCCTCCGGCGAGGCCGTCCGCCCCTGCCAGCCCACCTCGCTGCCCGGCCCCGGCACGGTGGTCCGCCCGGTGCACGGGGACCCGCTGGCCGTCCGGCTGCTGTTCACCTGGCGTCCGCGCGTGCTCAGCCCGCCCGCGCTGGACGCGCTGTACGGCGAACTGCGGGCCGCCTACCTGGATCTGGCCAAGGTCAACCCGGCCTACCTGGACTGGCTGGCGCGGCACGAGCCGGTGCTGCTGGGCCGGGTCGGCTGACGGGCGGGGCGGGCAGGGCGGTTCGGACTGGGCGGTTCGAACTGGGCGTGCCCCGTGGATCGGTACGCCCCGCGGATCAGTACGCCCGGCGGGCGCCCGCCCGCCTGCTCTCCCGGCCGTGGACCAGCACGCCCACCGCCACCATCAGCGCGCAGACCAGGCCCGCCGCGAGCACCCCGGAGCCGCCGAGCGCGGTGCAGGCCAGCACCAGCGCGGCCCCCGCCGGCGCCACCGCCTGGGCCGCCGCGCCCCGCTTGGTGTGCCGGGAGTGCAGGAACCAGACCGTGACCAGGTAGAGCGCGGTGGGCACGGTGACCGTCGCGGTGGCGGCGGTCTCGGAGATGTGCGCCTGGTGCACCGCCGACTCCACCGCCACCTCCAGCCCGGTGCCGATCGCCGCCGCCGAGGCGAACACCAGGTAGTGCCCGTACCCCCAGACCAGCGCCTGCCGGTTGGAACGCAGGTGCTCGTGGACGGACCGGGCGAAGTAGATCCACCAGGCCGCGAAGCAGATCAGCAGCCCGCCGGCGGCCACCGGCACCAGCCGGCCCAGCTCCTCGTGCTCGTCCACCGCCGACTGCACCGCGACGGTCGCCGCCGCCACCGTCTCGCCGAGCACGATCAGGGTGAACAGCCCGTACCGCTCGGCGATGTGGTGCGGGTGCCAGGAGGTCCGCGCCCGCAGTTCGGCGACCACCGGCACGGCCAGCTCGCACAGCACCCCGACCGGGATGACGTACAGCCGGACGTCCTGCGGCAGGAACAGCACCACCACCCAGCCGGCCTGGCAGAGCGTGATCCCCGCCGCGTAGCCCAGCGCGACCCGGCGCGCCGGGCCCCGCTCCCCGGCGGCCGCGCGCAGCCACTGGGTGACCATCGCCAGGCGCATCACCAGGTAGCCGACGATCCCCAGCGTCAGGTCCTGGGTGGCGAAGATCCGCGGCACGCCGGCGGCGAGGATCAGCACCCCGGCGATCTGCACCAGCGTGGTGATCCGGTACGGCACGTCGTCGACGTCGTACGCGGAGGCGAACCAGGTGAAGTTCATCCAGGCCCACCAGATCGCGAAGAAGGCCAGCACGTAGCCGCGCAGGCCGTCGCCGTAGTGCCCCGCCGCCAGCGAGCCCGCCAGTTCGCGCCCGGCCTGGCCGACCGCGACCACGAAGCAGAGGTCGAAGAAGAGCTCCAGCGGGGTGGCGACCCGGTGCGGCTCGTTCCGGTCGCGCGGGACCATCCGGCGCACCGGCGGCGGATCGACGGGGTGGCTGGGGCGTGCCGTCGCGGCGGGGTCACTGGCCATCGGAGCTGCTCCGGGGAGTCGGGAGGAGGGCGGGGGGACCGTCCCGCGCATCCTGGCAGCGGCCCCGGCCCGGCGCACGCACCGGCGCGACGGCTCTGCACGCGGGCGTGACGGCCGTGCACGCACCGGCGCGGCCCGGAAAGGCCGCGCGCCCCCGGGTGCGATGGCCCCGTATGTCCCCTTTTTTCCTTGCCGTCAGCCGTAGTTGACGCTCCGGTGCGCGAACCGGGTGACAGCGCGGCGGGTTTCCGGGCGCGCCCCGCGCGCTGCGTCGCGAGCGACCGGAGCGCCGCTAGATTCTTCCCCGGTTGGAAGAGCGCGGGCCCTGCCGGGCCCCACGACACGGGTGGCGTGCGGGCAACGCGGAAGGTCAAGGCGGGTGGCGGGATTGCGGGGGCGGCGGAGCCGATCCCCCCGCGTCCGCGCCACCGGCCTCGTGATCACCGCGCTGCTCGCCAGCGCCTGCCGTGCGGCCCGCCCCGCCCCGGCGGCGGCTACTTCTCCCAGCCGAGCTTGCTGTAGTCCTCCCCCGCCAGACCGAAGGCCCCGTAGTTGGCCAGGCCCTTGCGGGTCGCCACCACCTCCGGCCGCTGGTAGAGCTCGACGGTGTGGCCGAGCTCCCAGATCTTCGCGTCCGCCTGGTTGTAGAGCTTCGCGGCCTCCGCCGGGTCGACCGTCCCGGCGGCCTTCTTCAGCAGCTCGTCGATCTCCTGGCTGCCCAGGCGCGAGGGGTTGCTGAAGCTGTTGTCGCCCACCGGCAGCCGGAAGTTGGTCAGGCTCTTGGAGAGCGGGAAGGAGTCGGTGTTGCGCCAGCTCGCGATCTCGAACTTGCCCGGGTTCACGTACTTGGTGAAGAAGTCGTTGGCGGGCACCTTGTCCAGGCTGACCTTGGCCCCGGCCGCCTGCCACATCGCCACCGCCGCGGTGGCCAGGTCGATCTGGGCCTGCGGGGTGGAGTCGTTGAGCACCCAGTGCAGTTCCAGCGGCCGGCCGTCCTTGGTGCGCGGCTGACCGCCGCCGGCCTCCTTCCAGCCCGCCTCGTCCAGGAGTTTCTTGGCGGCGGCCAGGTCGAACCTGGCCCAGTCGCCGGAGGTGTCCTGGTACCCGGTCTGGTTGGGCATGAAGATGTGGTTGCCGAGCGGCTTGAACTCCACCGGCACGCCGTTGTTGGCGATCTTGATCAGTGCGGAGCGGTCCAGCGCCTTGCCGAGCGCCTGCCGGACCGTCCGGTCGCTCAGCGCACCCGAGCCGCCGAAGGAGATGTGCACCTCGTCCCACGGACTGGCGCTGCGGATCACGGTGTCCTTGGCGTCCTTGAGCTGCCCGTACGCGGTGGCGGTGCCGGCCGCGGCATAGTCGATCTCGTTGTTGAGGTACGCCTGGGTCGTCGCCGACTGGGACATCACCCGGAAGGTGACCTTGTCGACCTTGGCCCTGGTGCCCCACCAGGCCGGGTCGGGGACGAGGGTCAGGGTCTGCGCGGTCTTGTCCGCCGTGCCGACCTTCAGCGCGCCCGCGGTGATCGGGATCTTCTCCACCCAGCCCTTGTTGAAGTCGTCCGGGGTGGAGATCCCGGCCGCCGGAATCAGCGGGCGGAACAGGTTCTGCCAGTCGGCGTACGGCTCGGCGAAGGTGACCTTCACCTCGGTCGGATCGGCGCCCTGCTCGACCGCGGAGATCTGCTCGTAGCCGGACGGGTCGGAGACGTTGTACGCCGGGTCCTTGCCACCGGCGGCCTGCCAGTCGGCCTTGAAGTCCAGGTAGCCGAGCGGCTTGCCGTCCGACCACTTGGCCTTGGGGTTGAGCCGGTAGGTGACCACCTGCGGCGAGGTCGAGGTGACCTTGGCGTCCACCAGGTAGTCCGGGTCGGGCAGGAAGCTGCCGGCGGCGTCCGTATTGAAGAGCGAGGGCTCCAGGTTGCGCATGATCGAGACCGCGGAACCGTAGTAACCGTCCACCTGTAGCGGGTTCCACTGGGTGATCCACTGGTAGAGCGGGAAGCGCACCTCCCCGCCGTCCTTGACCTGGTCCAGCGGCTTGGGGTTGAGGTCGTTGGCGCCCGGGCCCGGCGGCTCGCTCTTCGCCGCGTTGTCGGCGGAGCCGCCCCCGCCCGAGGTGCACGCGGTGACCGCGAGCGCGACGGCGACGGCGAGCGCGGCGGCCCGGCCGAGGCGGCGGGCCGTGGTGGAAGCGTCCATGAGGGTCCCCCTGGGATCGATGACGGGAGTTGGGGCGCGAGAGGTGTGACGGGGCTTGAGCGTGGGCAGCCAATTCGGCACCGGGCGAGCAGAAGGTAACAGCGGATCAGATCCGCCACCAGGGGGAGGAGGGCACACCTGATCGAAAAGTCACACGCGGCAACACGGGCGCAACACCGCCTCAGTGCCCGGGTGCTTCACTCTGACCTGCGCTTTCCCAACTCACTGATCAGTCAATCGATCTGACGATCCGCCGAACCCTGCCAACCGACGCCCCGAACGGGCCCGGACCGGAGGCCCCCACCCGATGCCCACCAGACGCGTCGGCCCCACCCGCACCGTGACGGGCGGCCGTTGATGCTCCGCTTCCTGACGAAGCGGCTGAGCTACTACGCGGTGCTGCTGATCGCCGCCGTCTTCCTGGCGTACGCGATCTCCGCGACCGCCCTGCAGCCGCGCACCTACTTCGACGCCAAGGTCCCCCGCCCGGCCGTCGAATCGGTCGAACGCCAGCTCACGGCGCTCAACCTGAACGACCACACCCCGGTCGTCGAACGCTTCGGCCACTGGGCCGGCGGGCTGCTCCACGGCGACCTCGGCCGGACCATCCACGACACCCCGGTCACCGACGACTTCGGCCGCCGGGTCGGGGTCTCGCTGCGGCTACTGCTGCTCGGCAGCCTGCTGGGCATGGTCCTCGGCGTCGCGGCCGGAGCCTGGAGCGCGGTGCGCCAGTACCGGATCTCCGACCGGCTGCTCACCGTGCTGTCCTTCGTGCTGCTCTCCACCCCGGTCTTCCTGGTCGCGCTGTTCCTCAAGAACGGCGCCATCGCCGCCAAGGACGCGGCCGGCCACGACGTCATCCCGTTCACCGGCTACGAGACCCCCGGGCTCACCGGCGGCCTCGGCACCCACCTCGCCGACTGGGCGCTGCACCTGCTGCTGCCCACCATCTCGCTGGCCCTCGGCGGCCTCGCCACCTACAGCCGCTACCAGCGCGGCACCATGCTCGACGTGCTCGGCTCCGACTACCTGCGCACCGCCGAGGCCAAGGGCCTGACCCGCGGCCGGGCGCTGCTCAAGCACGGGCTGCGGACCGCGGTGATCCCGATGTCGACCATGTTCGCCTACAGCTTCCTGGGCATCTTCACCGGCGCGATCTTCACCGAGACGATCTTCGGCTGGCACGGCATGGGCGAGTGGCTGATCCAGTCGATCAACGAACAGGACGTCAACTCGGTGGTGGCGATCAACCTGTTCACCGCCGTCGTCGTGCTCGTCTCCGGCTTCCTCGCGGACACCCTGCACGCCGCCCTCGACCCGCGCGTGCGGTCCTGACCGGAGGAGAGCCGAATGACCACCACCGTCGCCGAGCCCTCCGCCGCGACCACCGCCCCCCGGGGCACCGGCCGCGGACGGCTCGTCCTCAGCCGGCTGCTCGCCGCCCGCGGCGCCGTCGCCGGGGCCGTCATCGTCCTGCTGCTGTTCCTGCTCGCCTTCGGCGGCGCGTACCTCACACCCTGGGACTACGCCGCCCCGGACTTCTCCGC
Organism: Kitasatospora sp. NPDC056800; assembly: GCF_042789775.1. Classification (NCBI taxonomy): domain Bacteria; kingdom Bacillati; phylum Actinomycetota; class Actinomycetes; order Kitasatosporales; family Streptomycetaceae; genus Kitasatospora; species Kitasatospora sp. NPDC056800. The sequence goes on from NZ_JBHUAL010000226.1 coordinate 7,047, forward strand.
GCTGCACCAACCCCCGTCCGCCGAGCACTGGTTCGGCACCAACGGGGTCGGCCAGGACGTCTTCGCGCAGACCGTCCGCGGCCTGCAGAAGTCGCTGGTCATCGGTCTGCTGGTGGCGCTGTTCTCCACCGTGCTGGCCTCCGTCGTCGGCGCCTGCGCCGGCTACTTCGGCGGCTGGGCCGACCGGGCGCTGATGTTCCTGGTGGACCTGCTGCTGGTCTTCCCGGCCTTCCTGATCATCACCATCGTCTCGTCCCGGCTGAAGAGCGCCGGCTGGATCGCCTTCGTCCTGCTGCTCGCGCTGTTCAACTGGATGATCACCGCCCGGGTGGTCCGCTCGATGACCATCTCCCTGCGCGAGCGCGAATTCGTCCGCGCCGCACGGTTCATGGGCGTACGGCCGCTGCGGATCATCAGCCGGCACATCCTGCCGAACGTCGCCTCCTTCCTCATCATCGACGCCACCATCGCGGTCGGCGGCGCCGTGATGAGCGAGACCGCGCTCTCCTACTTCGGCTTCGGGGTCAAGCCGCCGGACGTCTCGCTCGGCACCCTGCTCGCCGCCGGGACCGGCGAGGCCCCGGTGTTCCCCTGGCTGTTCTACTTCGCCGCCGGGCTGCTGGTGCTGTTCGTCCTCGCCGTCAACCTGATCGGGGACGGGCTGCGCGACGCCCTCGACCCCACCTCCGGGACGGCGCCCCGCCGTTCCCGGTCCGCCCGCCGCTCCCGGTCCACCCGCCGTTCCCACCGCCCTGCCAGCCGTAGGAAGCTCCCGTGACCACCACCGTCGAAACCCCGCTGCTCGCCGTCCGGGACCTGCGGGTCGACTTCGCCGGGCCCGACGGCCCGGTCCCCGCCGTCCGCGGGGTGGACCTCACCCTGCGGCGCGGCGAGACCCTCGGCATCGTCGGCGAGTCCGGCTCCGGGAAGTCCGTGACCGCGCTGTCCGTGCTCGGGCTGCTGCCCGGCACGGCGCGGGTCAGCGGCTCGGTGCGGCTGGACGGGCGGGAACTGGTCGGGCTGCCGGGCCGGGAGCTCGCCGCGATCCGCGGCCGCCGGATCGCCATGGTCTTCCAGGACCCGCTGTCCGCCTTCACCCCGGTCTACCGGATCGGCGACCAGATCGCCGAGGCGGTCCGCGTCCACCAGCGGGTGGACCGGGCCGCCGCGCGCCGCCGGGCCGCCGAACTCCTCGACCTGGTCGGCATCCCGGCGCCCGACCGGGCCCTGGACAGCTTCCCGCACGAGTTCTCCGGCGGCATGCGGCAGCGCGCGATGATCGCCATGGCGGTCGCCAACGATCCCGACATCCTGCTCGCCGACGAGCCCACCACCGCCCTCGACGTCACCATCCAGGCCCAGGTGCTGGACGTGCTGCGCACCGCCCAGCGGGAGACCGGCGCGGCGCTCGTCCTGGTCAGCCACGACCTCGGGGTGATCGCCGGGGCGGCCGACCGGGTCGCGGTGATGTACGCCGGACGGGTGGTCGAGACGGCCGGGGTGGACGAGCTCTTCGCGGCCCCGCACCACCCGTACTCGCTCGGCCTGATCGGCGCGCTGCCCCGGCTGGACGGGCGCGGCGGTCCGCTCGTACCGATCCCCGGCACCCCGGCGCCGATGGCCGAACTGCCCCCGGGCTGCCCCTTCGCGGCGCGCTGCCCGCTCGCGGAGGAGCGCTGCACGACGGCCGAGCCCGCCCTGGAGGGTACGGAGGAGCACCTGTCGGCCTGCGTACGGTCGGCGGAGCTCGCCGAGCGGCGGCCCGCGCCCGCCGAGGTCTACCCCGTTCCGGAGCTGCCGCCGGCCGCCGCCGGCCCCGTCGACCGCTCCACCCGGACGCCGGTGCTGTCGGTGAGCGGCCTGGAAAAAACGTTCCCCCTCCTCAAGGGCACGGTGTTCAAGCGCAAGGTCGGCGAGGTGTACGCGGTGGACGGCGTCGACCTGGACCTGCGGGAGGGCGAGACCCTCGGCCTGGTCGGGGAGTCCGGCTCCGGCAAGTCCACCACCCTGTTCGAACTGCTGCGGCTCGGCGCCCCGGAGACCGGCCGGATCGAACTGCTCGGCCACGACACCGCGACGCTCACCCGGGCCGAGGCCCACCGGCTCCGCGCCCGGGTGCAGATCGTCTTCCAGGACCCGATGGCCAGCCTCGACCCCCGGATGCCGATCGGCGACATCGTCGCCGAACCACTGCTCGCCCAGCGCGCCCCGCGCGAGGAGATCGCCCGCCGGGTGCCCGAGCTGCTGCGCCAGGTCGGCCTCGACCCGGAGCACGCCGTCCGCTACCCGCACCAGTTCTCCGGCGGCCAGCGCCAGCGCGTCTCGATCGCCCGGGCACTCGCCGTCCGGCCCGGGCTGCTGGTGCTGGACGAGCCGGTCTCCGCCCTGGACGTCTCCATCCAGGCCGGGGTGCTCAACCTGCTCCAGGCCCTCAAGGCCGAACTGGGCCTCTCCTACCTGTTCGTCTCGCACGACCTCTCGGTGATCCGGCACCTCGCCGACCGGGTCAGCGTGATGTACCTCGGCCGGACGGTCGAGCAGGGCGAGGTCTCCGCCGTCTTCGACCGCCCCCGCCACCCGTACACCCGCGCCCTGCTCTCCGCCGTCCCGCTGCCCGACCCCGCCGCCGAGCGCGCCCGCGACCGCATCCTGCTGGCCGGCGACCCGCCCCCGCCCACCGAGCGCCGCACCGGCTGCGTCTTCCGCACCCGCTGCCCGCGCTACGCCGCGCTCACCGCCCCGGCGGACCGGGCCCGCTGCGAACAGGAGCGGCCGGCCCTGCTCGGCGCCCCCGGGGCGGACCACCAGGCGGCCTGCCACCACCCGGAGCCGGCAACCCGGGGACAGTGACAATTGGTGATCACTCGAACACGATTCGGTGGATCCGGTCGGCGGCGTGTAAAGTCTTCGACGTCAGCAAGCGCCGCTAGCTCAGTTGGTTAGAGCAGCTGACTCTTAATCAGCGGGTCCGGGGTTCGAGTCCCTGGCGGCGCACATGGCAAGGTCTCAGGCCGTCCACTCCGGTGGGCGGCCTGAGGCGTTTCCCGGCCGGGTAGGCCTTCTCCCCATGAACTCCCCCGACACCGGCACCCGGCCCCTGGCCGAGGAACTGCTGCTGCTCTGCGCCGACCCGGCGGACGGACGCCTTCGGATCCCCACCCTCACCCTCTCGACGGCGGTCGCGGGCGCCGTCCTCGCCGAGCTCCAGCTGGCCGGCACGATCACCGTCGACGGGCGCCGGATCACCGGCCACCGGCCGCCGGGCGACCAGGACGAACTCGCCGCCGCCATCCTGGCCGACCTCGGGCAGGCGGGCGAGGGCCGGCCCCGGACCCTCGAACACGCGCTGCGCGCGCTGACCCACCCGCACGGCCGGGCGACCCACCACCACCTGGACCGGATGGTCGGGCAGGGCGTGCTGACCGTCCGGAGCCACCGCTTCCTCGGGCTGCCCTACCGCCGCTGGACGGCCGTGCGGCCGGACGCCGGAGCGCTGATCGCCGCCCGGACGGCAGCCACGCTGGCGCGCGCCGGGCTCTCTGGTCCGACTGGTCTCTCTGGTCTCTCTGGCCCGACCGGTGCGGCTGATCCGACCGATCCGGCCGACGAGCGCGACCGGCAGCTGGCCGGCCTGATCGGGGCGGCCGGGCTGGAGCGCCGGCTCTACCGGGGTCCGGACGGCGCCGAGACCCGGCACGCCGTCCGGCAGCTGGCCCGCGACCTGCCGGTCCCCCGGGCCGTGAAGCGGGAGATCACCCGGCGGAGGTCCCAGTCCGGGGGCTGATCCGTGCTCCGGCACCCGCCCTCGCGGCCCCCGGCACCCGGGCCGACCGCTCAGCGGGTGTCGAGCACCGCCGAGGCCACCGCGTCCGGGCGGTCGAACATCACCAGGTGCCCGGCCGGGGCGGTGGTGCGGAAGTCCGCCCCGAGCAGTGCCGCCAGCTCCCGCTGCCGGGCCAGCCAGTCCTCGGTGCGGCGGGTCCGGCAGCCGTCGTCGGCGGCCAGCACGGTCACCGGCAGGTCCTCGGCCAGCGGCCGGGTGCGCCGCAGCTCGTCCAGTTCGGCGGCCGTGTCGAGGTAGCGGCCGTTCTCCCGCAGCAGCGCGCGCAGCGCCCGCCCGGTGCGGTAGCAGTGCCGGACCAGCGGCGCCGGGGCGAGGTCCTCGCGGCGGACGGTGGACAGCCGGGCCATGGCCCGGCGGGCGGTCGGGCCCAGCAGGTAGGGCACGGCGAGGGCGGTGGCGGCGCCGGCCGCCGCCCGGGCCGCCAGGTCGCGCGCGGCGGGCGCCGGGTAGGGCCGGGCCGCCGCCTCCACGCTGCCGTCGACCAGCACCAGTCCGGCGGTCCGCTCGGGGTGCAGCCGGGCGAAGGCCTCGACGTGGAAGCCCGCCAGCGAGTGCCCGACCACGGTGCAGGGCTCCCGCAGCCCGAGGCCGTCCAGCACCGCCCGGATCCGCCCGGCCTCGCCGGCCGCCGTCGGCGCGGGCCGCCCGGTGGCGGGCTCCCCGGCGCTCAGCCCGTAACCGGGCCGGTCGAAGCGGACCACGGTGCGGTACGGGGTGAGGAAGGGGACGACCAGGTCCCAGTCGAACCAGCTGCTGCCGAGGCCGCCGGAGAGCAGGCAGACCGGGCCGCTGCCCTCGGTGCGGACGTGCAGCGGGACGCCGTCGACGCGCAGGAAGCGCGCCCGGTCGACGGCCTCCGGTCCGGCGGTGCTCATGTCGGCCTCCGTCCCGGGGACGGTTCGGTCGGTCGGCGCCGCCCCTCGTCCCCCTGGTTCACCTCGGCGTCCTCGGCGTCCTCGGCGTCCTCGTCCGTACCGTCCGAGCGGGCGACGCCCAGGGCCAGCAGGCCGAGCCAGAGCGCGACCAGCAGCACCTGGAGCCGCTGCCCGGCCCCGAGCGCCCAGGTGCCGTGCCCGGCCTGGAAGGCGGCGATCGAGGCGAGGCTCCAGCCGGTGGCGAGCAGTTCGGCGCCCAGCAGCCAGGGCCCGAACCGGCGCACCGGCGGCCACCAGTGGTAGCGCCGGGCGGCCACGGTGAGCGAGACCAGCGCGGTGAGCGCCCCGGCCATGGCGAGGCTGCTGGTGACCGCGTGCGCGGTGTGGGTGGCGGGGACGAGCCCGGCGGTCTCCCGGGCGGCGCACATCTCGTCGCTGGTGGGGGCGCAGCTGAGCGGCAGCCGGGAGTCGGCGGCGGTCGCGGCGCCGAACAGGGCGAGCGCGGACCAGCCGGCCAGCGCCCAGCGCCGCCGCCGCGAGGCCCCGACCCGCCCGGTGGCGAGGGCGGTGCCGGCGGCGGCGAGCAGGCAGAGTCCGGCGGCCAGGTCGGTGGCCCGGAACAGGCCGCCCAGCGGCTGGTCCTCGGCGGCGAGTTCGCTGATGTACGCCTGCACCGGGTCGAGTCCGGTGCTCAGCACGACCTCCAGCACCCAGGCGGTGTACGCCACGGCGCTGAGCAGCAGCAGGGTGGCGACCGTCGTCCGCGCGGCGCGGTGGCCTGGCTGGGGGCGGGGCACCGTTCCACCCTAACCAGCGGCGAACTCCGGACCAACCGGAAGGAAAGGGACGGATCGATCGGCCGCCGCCCGGGTCGTTCGCGGGTGGCCCGGGGACGACCCGGGGCGGTTCGGCGACGGTTCGGTGATGGCTCGGTGATGGTTCGAGGCACCCCTCGGAACCGTGTATTGTTTTCCAGGTCAGCAGGCGCCGCTAGCTCAGTTGGTTAGAGCAGCTGACTCTTAATCAGCGGGTCCGGGGTTCGAGTCCCTGGCGGCGCACAGACATTTGGGGAGCCTCTCGCAGCAGCGAGGGGCTCCCCGATTTTTTGGCCTCCGACGTCCGTTTTGCGTGTGATGTCGGTCTCGATTGGCGATCCGCCGGAGCTATCCGGCCCGTTCTGCTCGTCCAGGGCAGTAAAACCGGAATCGGGACAAAGGTCCCCAACCGCCGATGTCCCCGTCCGTGCCGGGCTGCCTCGATGCGCCCGCAGGAAAGGCCGCGCTTTGTCCAGAAACGCCCAGGGCGGCCGTCGCACGCCGTCGATCAGTCTCCGGCCGGTCAAACGGCTCAAGCGCTCCACCGGCCCGGCCGGCGGGTCCGGCGGGTCCGGCGGCAGGAAGCCGCGACGTCCGAAGCGCACCGGCTGGCGCCGGCTGATACCCACCTGGCGGATGACCCTGCTGGGCTTCGGCTCCGCGCTGCTGCTCGGCATCGGTCTGTTCGCCCTCGGGATCGCCCTGGTGAAGGTGCCGGACGCGCACGCCGCCGCCACCGCCCAGAGCAACACCTGGCTCTACGCGGACGGTTCGGTGCTCACCCGCACCGGCCAGACCAACCGGCAGAACGTCTCCCTGGACAAGGTCTCCCCCGCCGCCCAGCACGCCGCGCTGGCCGCCGAGGACCGGAACTTCTACAACGAGGGCGCGATCAACGTCCAGGGCCTGGCCCGGGCCGCGGTCAACACCGCCAAGGGCCAGGGCACCCAGGGCGGCTCCACCATCACCCAGCAGTACGTGAAGAACACGTACCTGAACCAGAAGCAGTCGGTCACCCGCAAGGTGAAGGAACTGTTCATCGCCATCAAGGTGGACGCCACCGAGAGCAAGAACGACATCCTCTCCGGCTACCTGAACACCTCCTACTACGGCCGCGGCGCCTACGGCATCCAGGCCGCCTCCCAGGCGTACTTCGGCATCGACGCGTCCGCCCTCGATCCCGCCCAGGGCGCCTACCTGGCCACCCTGCTGAACGCCCCGAGCGCCTACGACGTCGCCACCGCGACCGCGGCGGGCAAGCAGAACGCCGTCAACCGCTGGAACTACGTGCTCGACGGCATGGTCAAGGAGGGCTGGCTCTCCGCGGACGAGCGGGCCAGGACCGCCTTCCCGGAGGTCCGGGACCCCCAGCCCAACCCGGGCCTGTCCGGCCAGGCCGGCTACCTGGTCGACGCGGCCACCCAGTACCTCACCTCCAGCGGCGTGATCAACGAGACCGAGCTGGCCAAGGGCGGCTACACGATCAAGCTGAGCATCGACCCGGCCCGCCAGCAGGCCCTCCAGGACTCCGTCCAGGCCCAGCTGCACGACAGCCTGAACCCGGACAAGCGGAAGAAGGACGCGGCCGCCCAGGCCGGCGCCGCCTCGGTGGACCCGAAGACCGGCGCGGTCGTCGCCCTGTACGGCGGCGTCGACTACGTGAAGCACTACGTCGACAACGCCACCCGGCGCGACTACCAGGCCGGCTCGACCTTCAAGGCGATCGCGCTGGCCGCCGCCTTCGAGAACAACGCCAAGACCCAGGAGGGTCGCACCGTCACCCCGCGCACGGTGTACGACGGCACCAGCGGCCGGAAGGTCCGCGGCGGCAAGGGCACCCCGTACGCGCCGCCGAACGAGGGCGACAAGAGCTACGGCCAGATCACCCTCCAGCAGGCCACCGACTGGTCGGTCAACTCGGCGTTCGCGCAGCTCGCGCAGGACACCGGGCTCCAGAAGGTCAAGGACACCGCCGTCGCGATGGGCCTGCCCGGCAACACCCCGGGCCTCGACCCGGTGCCGTCCATCCCGCTGGGCGCGGCCACCCCGAGCGTGCTCGACATGGCGGGCGTGTACGCCACGCTGGACAACGGCGGCAAGCAGATCACCCCGTGGCTGGTGCAGTCGGTGGACCGCGAGGGCGAGAACGTCGCGCTGCCCGCGCACAAGACCACCCAGGCGATCAGCGAGGACACCGCCAACCAGGTCACCTCGATGCTCCAGGGCGTGGTGAGCGACCCGGGCGGCACCGGCTGGCGGGCCAAGGGCCTCGGCCGACCGGTGGCGGGCAAGACCGGCACCACCGACGACCAGAAGTCGGTCTGGTTCGTGGGCTACACCCCCGAGCTGGTCACCTCGGTCGCCCTGTTCGGCCAGGACCCGGGCAACGGCTCCCAGGTCAGCCTGAGCGGCGTCGGCGGCATCGACGGCGCGGCCGGCGGCCAGTTCCCGGCCCAGATCTGGACCAGCTACATGAAGGCCGCGCTCAAGGGCCAGCCGGTCAGCGACTTCGCCACCCCGGCGGGCGGCGACTCCTCGGGCGCCACCGACCTGCCGACCGCCCCGAGCACGCCGAGCAGCGCCCCGTCGACGGGCGCCCCCAGCGGCGCTCCGAGCACCGGCCCCACCACGGCGCCGGGCGACGGCTCGGGCTCGACCCCGTCGGGCGGCACCGACGGCGGCGCGACCACCGCACCGACGGCCCCGCCGACCAGCCAGCCCACCACCCAGCCCACCCGGCCGCCCCGGCCCACCTCGAAGCCGACGCAGACCACCCAGCCGACCGCACCCCCGACCAGCCAGCCGACCGGCCAGCCCACGGGCGGGACGGGCGGGACGGACGCGCTCGCGGGGACGGGCGCCTCGTCCCGGTCCGGGGGCTGACGGGGGTCCGATCACCCCGGCCCGTTCACTCGGCCCCGGCCGCCCGCTCTCAGCTGAGAC
>NZ_JBHUAL010000227.1:0-15514 GCF_042789775.1 Kitasatospora sp. NPDC056800
GCCGCCCCCATCAGGGCGGCCGCTCGGCCGGTCCCGGCGCGTTCGCGGTCCGCTCCCGGGGGTCCCGGGCCGGGCGGCCGGCGGTCGGACCGCACCACAGGTGGTCGGCGCACACGCCGGGGCACGGGAGCACGTCGCGACTTGGTTGAACGTTGAACGCAACGTCCGAATACCGCCGGAGGTTTGAAGGGCTCCGGGCCAGGATCGAGTCATGTCCGAGATCGGAACGAGGAGTTCTGGAGATATGACGATGAACGGTGCGGGAGTGCTCGACAGCCTCGACGGCAAGGTGGCCCTGGTGACCGGCGGCAGCCGGGGGATCGGGGCGGCGGTCGCCCTGCGGCTCGCCGAGGACGGCGCCCACGTGGTGCTGACCTACCAGGGCGGCGCGGAGCGGGCCGAGGAGGTCGCCGCGAAGATCACCGCGATGGGGCGGACCGGCTGGGCCGTACGGGCGGACAGCGCCGACCCGGAGGCGGTGCGGGGCGTGGTCGAGGCCGTCGTCGAGCGGTTCGGGAGGCTGGACGTCCTGGTGAACAACGCGGGCGTCGGCGTCCTCGGCCCGATCGGCGACCTCACGCTGGAGGACGTCGACCGGGTCCTGGAGGTGAACGTCCGGGCACCCTTCCTGTACGCCCGGGCGGCCTCCGCGCACCTGACCGAGGGCGGGCGGATCGTCAACCTCGGCAGCTGCATAGCCCAGCGCGTCGCCTTCCCCGGCGCCACGCTGTACGGGACCAGCAAGGCCGCGCTGATCGGCCTGACCAAGGCGCTGGCCCGGGAGCTCGGGCCGCGCGGGATCACCGCCAACCTGGTCCACCCCGGGCCGATCGACACCGACATGAACCCGGCCGGCGGCCCCGCGGCGGAGGGCCAGCGCGAGCTCACCGCGCTCGGCCGCTTCGGCACCGGCGCGGAGGTCGCCGCCGCGGTCTCCTACCTGGTCGGCGAGGGCGGCCGGTACGTCACCGGCGCCGAGCTGGCGGTGGACGGCGGCTTCGCCGCCTGACGCGGGTTCGACGGCAGGCCCCCGGGGCGTGTCCCGCAGGCCCGGCAGGGATCCGCGGGGCGCGCCCCGGGCGGCGGCGGGCCCGGTGTCGCGCCGGGCGGTTGTCGGCGCACGCGCTTACGATCGCCCGGCACGACCCGTGCTCCCGGACCGGGACCCGTACCGAGAGGTGTGCCATGACCGCAGCGGAAGATCCGATCGGGCTGCTCGCCCGGGCGCTCGCGCAGACCGCCGGGCTGATCGACGGCACCGGCGTCGAGCTGGCCGGCCACCCGACGCCCTGCCGCTCCTGGGACGTCGGGGACCTGGTCAGCCACCTCCTGCACGACCTGCGGCAGTTCACCGTCCGGGCGAAGGGCGGGCAGCCGGACTGGTCGCAGCCCTTCGAACGGGTCGAGGAGGACTGGCTGCACGCCTTCGAGGCCGGGGCGGAGGAGCTGGTCGACGCCTGGCGCGCGGCCGGCGACCTCGGCGGCACCCTGGAGGTCCCCGGCGTCGGCACCCTCCCGGCCCGCTTCCCGGTGGACCAGCAGACCACCGAATTCGCCGTCCACGGCTGGGACTTGGCCCATGCCACCGGCCAGTCCACCGAGGGCCTGGACCACGAGGTCGCGCTCGCCGCGCTCGCCTGGGCGGCCGGCGCGCTCAAACCCGAGTACCGGGGCGCCGAGGAGGAGCAGCACGCCTTCGGGCCCGCCGTCGACGTCCCCGAGGACGCCCCGGCGTACGACCGGCTCGCGGCCTTCTTCGGCCGCGACCCGGCGGCCACCTGACGGGGTCGGCGCCTACCGGCGGCTCCAGCGGAACTCGATCTCCGGGTGGCGCGGGGACGGGGCGTCGAGGAGCGGGGCGGGGCGGTCGCGGAGGAAGTGGTCGACGAAGGCCCGGACGTAGGTGCGGGTGAGTGCGGTGGCGCGGGCGGGGGCGATGGTGCCGAGCAGGGCGGCGTAGAGCTCGGGGGGCAGGTGGCCCGGGAGGTTGCCGGGGACGGCGGCGTGCGGCAGGTCGGTGAAGCTGAAGTGGCCCGCGCCCAGGGTGCGCAGTTGGCGGCCCCAGGCGTGGTGGTGCTCGCGCCAGCGCCGCCAGGTGTCGTGGTCGTCGAGCGAGGTGAGCAGCAGGAACGGCCGGTCCAGCCCGAGCTCCGGGACGGGGGAGCCGAACAGGCCGCCGTCCAGGTCGAGGCCGATCCGGAAGCGCGGGTCCTGGCGCAGCGCCTCGGCGGCCGCGGCTCCGCCCATGGAGTGGCCGAGCACGCCGATCCGTTCCTCGTCGACCCGGAACGGCAGTCGGCCGCTGGTCAGTTGGCCGGTCACGAAGCGCAGGTCGCCGACCCGCGCGGCGATCTCCTCGCGCTCGGCGGCGTCCCAGTCCGGTGGCTCCTCCGACAGGACGCTGCGCACCAGCCGGCCGTCCGGGAACTCGACGGCGGCGGCGTCGTAGGTGTGGTCGAGAGCCGCGACGAGGTAGCCGTGCGCGGCCAACTCCTCGGCCAGCGCGGTGCAGTTGCTGCGCCCGCCCTTACGGCCGTGGCCGAGCAGCAGCAGGGGGAGCGGGCCGGGGTGGGCGGGCGCGCCGGCGCGGGCGGTGGGGCGGACCAGGCCGAGGGTGCCTGGGTCCAGCGGCAGGGCCTGTTCGATCACGGCCGCGACCCGGGGGGTGGTGTAGGGCGCGCGGGGCCGGCCGGCGGTGCCGCGCGCCGGGTACCAGAGCTGGACCATCAGCTCGCGCGGGCCGGGCGTGGGCGCGAAGGGGTCGAGCCGGTCGTGGTCGACCAGGTGCAGGCTGGTGGTGCCGACCGGCCGGCCGACGGTGGGCGCGGGGAGGTCGATGGTGCGCGGCGGGGCGGTCGGGGCGGCGAGGGCGGGCCCGGCGGGCAGCAGGGCGGTGGTCCCGCCCAGGCCCGTGAGGGCGAGCAGTGAACGGCGCCTGATCATGCGTCATCCTTGCCGGCTCGGCGACGGGGCCCGGTCAGCCTAGGTGGTCTGGACCGGTGACGCCAGGGTTCGGAGCGGGCGGAGGACCGACGGCAAGTCGGCGGCGGGACCGAACCCGAACCCGAACCCGAACCTGGGCCCAGGGTTCAGGGCTTGGCGCCCTGCCGGGTGGCGGCCTGCTTGATCGCCTCGCGGATGCGCGGGTACGTGCCGCAGCGGCAGATGTTCTGGATCTGGTCGATGTCCGCGTCCGTCGGGTTCGGGGTGCGGCGCAGCAGGGCGACGGCGGTCATGATCTGGCCCGGCTGGCAGAAGCCGCACTGGGCGACGTCGCAGGCGAGCCAGGCCTCCTGGACGGGGTGGAGGACCTCGCCGTCGGCCAGGCCCTCGATGGTGGTGACGGTGTGGCCCGCGCAGTCCTTGACGGAACGGGTGCAGGGCTGGAACTCCTGGCCGTCCAGGTGGCTGGTGCAGGCGCGGCAGACGCCCACCCCGCAGCCGTACTTGGGGCCGGTGACGCCGAGCTTGTCGCGCAGCACCCAGAGCAGGGGCATGTCGTCCGGGGCCTCGACGGTCACGGGCTGCCCGTTGAGGACGAAGGTGTGGCTGGGCATGGGGGTCGCGGTTCCTCGGCTGGCTCGGCTGGTGGTCAGAAGTTGATCGGGAAGGAGCGCGGGCTGGTGCCGGTCGCGCGGGCGTAGGCGTTGGCGACGGCGGCGGAGGCGGCCGGGACGCCCAGCTCGCCCGCGCCGCCGGGCGGTCCGCTCGGCGGCATCAGGTGGATCTCGACCACCGGCGGGGTGTGCCGCTGCCGGGCGTAGTGGAAGTCGCCGTAACTGCCTTCCCGGAAGGCGCCGTTGTCCAGGTGGTTGCCGGCCTGGAGGATCACCGAGATGCCGTCGACCAGCGCGCCGGTGAGCTGGGCTTCCAGGCCGGTGGGGTTGATCACCCGGCCGACGTCGGCGACGACGACGGCCTTGGTGACCCGGGGGTTGGCGCGGTCGGTGGCGTCCAGCTCGACGAGGTAGGCGACGCAGGCGCTGTGCTCGTCGTGGTAGCCGATGCCCTGGGCCTGGCCGGGGGGCATCGGGCGGCCCCAGCCGCCCCGCTTGGCGAGCTCGTCCAGCACCGCCCGCCCGGTGGCGCTGCGCATCCGGTCGCGGCGGAAGGCCAGTTCGTCCTGGCCCATCCGGCGGGCGAGTTCGTCCATCATGATCTCGTCGGAGACCCGGACGGTGCCGGAGTAGACGGAGCGCCAGCTGCCGGTGTGCAGTTCCAGCGGCACCTCGGCGAGCAGCTGGTTGGTCACCCCGACGTCGTACGGGATCTTCTCGGTGAGCAGGAAGAACAGCTCGGCGCCGGTGAGCCCGGCCAGTGGGAGCTTGTAGCCGGCGGCGGTGAACATGTCGCCGAGGCCGTGTCCGAGGTCGGTGCGGACGCCGGCCACGTGGTGCTCCCAGCTGAACACCTGGCCGAGGCCGTAGGTGGCCCGGACGATGTGGTGGCTGGCCGGGCGCATCCGGCCGTGGCGCATGTCGTCGTTGCGGGTCCACATCAGCTTGACCGGGCGGCCGGCGGCCTTGGAGACCTGGGCGGCCTCCAGGGCGGCGTCGAAGAACAGCCGGCGGCCGAACGAGCCGCCGCCGCGCACCACGTGGACGGTGACGGCGTTCGTCGGCAGGCCGAGTTCGGCGGCGATGGTGCCCTGGGCGAGGATCGGGCTCTGCGCGGCGAACCACAGCTCGGCCCGGTTCGGCCGGACGTCGGCGACGGCGGTGAGCACCTCCATCGGGGCGTGGTTGACGAAGGCGAAGTCGAACTCGCCCTCCACCCGGTGGGAGAGCAGCGGCGGCGGGAGGGACGGCAGGTGGGCGGCGCGCAGCCGGGACCGTACGTCGGCGTCGGACAGGCCGGCGACCGGCCCCGGGTTCCAGGTGGTGCGCAGTGCGTCGCGGGCCTTGAGCGCCTGGTCGAAGGTCTCGGCGAGGACGGCGACGCCGGTCGGGATCTGCACCACCCCGAGGACTCCGGGCATGGCGCGGGCGGCGGAGGCGTCCAGGGACTTGAGGGTGCCGTTGACGGTGGTCGGGCGGGCGACCACGGTGGGCACGGCGCCCGGGACGTCGAGGTCCCCGGCGTACTTGGCACGGCCGGTGACGATGTCGCGGGCGTCGATCCGGCCGGTCGGCCGGCCGACCAGGCGCAGCTGGTCCGGGGTCTTGGGGAGGGCTGGGACGGCGGGTGCGGCGACGGTGGCCGCCTCGGCGGCGAGGTCGCCGTAGCCGAGCCGGCGGCCGTCGGGGGCGAGGACGGCGGAGTCGGCGGTGCGCAGGGTGGGCGCGGGAACGTTCCAGCGCCTGGCGGCGGCGGTCACCAGCCGGGCCCGGGCGGCGGCGGCCGCGGCGCGCACCGGGTCGTACAGCGAGCGGATCGAGTTGGAGCCGCCGGTCAGCTGGTTGAAGAGCAGTTCGGGGCGGGCGTCGGAGAGCGGGACGTCGACGTCGGAGAGCCGGGCGTCGAGCTCCTCGGCGACGATGACGGCGATCGCGGTGGTGAGGCCCTGGCCGACCTCCAGCCGGGGCAGGTGCAGCACGGCGCGTCCGGCGGGGGTGACTTCGAGGACCAGCAGGTGGGCGGTCGGCAGCCCGGCGATGATCATCGCGTCGCCGAGGTCGACGATGTCCGGGATGCCGGGCAGGCCGATCAGCTGCTGGGGGAGGGCGGTCTCGCGGACCGGCACGGCGGCCGTGGCGGGGGACGGGACGGGGCGCGGGGCGGCCTGTGCGGTGGCGGGTGCGACGGCGTCGGCGCCGAGGCGGGCGCCGACGGTGAGGGTGGGCGCGGCCAGCAGGTAGGTGAGGAAGCGCCGGCGGCGGGTGCCCTCCGGGCCCGGGGCGTCCGGGTCGGCCGGAGCGCCGGCGGTGCCCGGGGCGTCCGTGGCAGCAGCCGTACCGTGCGGGTGCCCGGCGTCGCGCGGTCGGCCGTTGGAGTCCGAGGGGGCGAGGGAGGTGCTGATGGGAGGACACCCTTCGGGCCGGAGACGGCGACGGAACGGGCGGGCGGGGCGGCCCCGGGCCGGTGCCGGATCGCGAACGCCGTTGAGCATAAAAGGAGGCTACTGACGGGTCAACACGGTCAAAGTTGGCCCTTGGTCGGCCCGATCACGGTTGTGCGACGGTCGGCGGGAGCGGAGTCGGAGCGGGTACGGACGGCGCTTCGGAGGTGCGGGCGGGGCCGGAGCAGGGCCGCCGGGACGGGCTCGGAGGCGCCAACTGGCGCCCCTCGCACGCGGGTTCAGGGGTCGGTCGACGGTGCGGCGGCAGGGGGAATTGGCCCAGGAAATTCCTTGATCACTGGACCGTTCCACTGGGCCGGTTCTTCCGTAGGCTGGGGGCGCACCCGAACCGGCGGTTGCGAGGACCGACTCCGCGCGCCGCCCGTCCGGGGGCCGCGAACAAGGGTGACGGTCCGTGAGGCGTTTACGGCCGCGGGGCGTTGACGGCCCTGGGGGCGCGCGCGGGCGACCGCCCGGACGCCTCCGGCCGGTGGCGCCCGCGAACGAGTGAAGGAGGGGCATGCCGTCCGACCGAACCGCCCGTTGGGGCGCCCTGCCGCCCGCCGGGCCCCAGCGGACCCTCGCGGCCGCCCAGTTGGCCGCCGCCGTGGGCGACGGCGCGTACTACACCTGCTCCGCCCTCTACTTCACCCGGGTGGTCGGGATGTCCCCGACCGCCCTCGGGCTCGGCCTCACCCTCGCCTGGGCGCTCGGCTCCCTCGCCGGCGTCCCGCTCGGACACCTCGCCGACCAGCGGGGCCCGCGCCGCACCTCGATGGCGCTCGCGCTCGGCACGGCGGCCGTGGTCGCCGCCTTCCTGGTGATCCGCTCCTACCCGCTGTTCCTGCTCGCGGTCTGCCTCTACGCCACCGCGCAGTCCGGCCTGACCGCCGCCCGGCAGGCGCTGGTCGCCGCCCTGGTGCCGCCCGCGCAGCGGACCGCGCTGCTCGCCCACATCCAGTCGACCCTCAACGGCGGACTGGCCGTCGGCGCGGCGATCGGCGGCATCGCGCTCAGCGTCGGCACCCGCGCCGCCTACCTGGCCGCCTTCGCCGTCACCGCGCTCGGCTTCCTGATCGGCGCGCTGGTCCTGCGGCGGCTGCCCGAAGCCCCGCCCGCGACCGGGCCGTCGGACGCCGGGCCGCGCCTGGCCGTGCTGCGCGACCGCCGGTACGCCGCCGTCACCGCGGTCAACGCCGTCCTGCTGCTGCGGATGCCGCTGCTCAGCCTGATCATCCCGCTCTGGATCGCCGCGCGTGCCCCCGGGATCGGCTGGCTCGGCTCGGCGCTGTTCGTGCTCAACACCCTCGCGGTGCTGGCCTTCCAGGTCCGGGCGGCCCGCGGCATCACCGGACTGGAACCGGCCGCCCGGGCGGTCCGCTCCGCCGGGCTGCTGCTGCTCGGCTCCTGCGCCGTGTTCGGGCTGTCCGCGCTGGACGTGCCGGTCTGGGCGGTCGGCGCGCTGCTGGTCGCCGCCTCCGTCCTGCAGGTGGCCGGGGAGATGCGGCAGTCGGCCGGCAGCTGGCAGATCGCCTTCGACCTCGCCCCGCCCGGGCGGATCGGCCAGTACCAGGGCTTCTTCGGCACCGGCGTCGCCGTCGCCCGCACCCTCGGACCGCTGCTGCTCACCGCGCTGCTGCTGGAGGGGGGCCTGGCCGGCTGGCTGGTCCTGGGCGGGGTGTTCCTCGCGGCGGGGTACGCGATGGGGCCGGTCGCCCGCTGGGCGGCCCGGGACCGCGGTCACGCGGTGTCACCGCCGGCGCCGCCGGTGGTGGCGGGAGCGGCGCCGGGGGCCTGACCGTACCGGACGGGAACCCCCAAGGCGGCCCGGGGAGCGTCCGACGGGACCGGACCGGACCGGACCGGACCGGACCGGAAACCCGGTGGCCCCGGGCCGCCGCCCGCTGGCATGCTGGCCGCGTGGACCGACCCCAGATCCAGCTCGACTTCGCCCCCGAGCTGCACCTCTTCGTCTCCGCGCCCCGGCGGGCCGGCCGTACCGCGCTGCGCACCGACGGCGCCTCCACCCTCGGCCACGTCGTCGAGTCCCTGGGGGTGCCGCTCACCGAGGTCGGCGCCCTGCTGGTGGACGGCCGGGCGGTGCCCGACAGCCACGTCCCGGCCGACGGCGAGGAGATCACCGTCCGGGCCGTGGCCAGGCCGCAGCCCTCGCCCGTCCCGGCGCGCTTCCTGCTGGACGTCCACCTCGGCACCCTCGCCCGCCGGCTGCGCCTGCTCGGCGTGGACGCCGCGTACGAGAACCCCGACATCGGCGACGCCGCCCTGGCCGCCCGCTCGGCCGCCGAGCAGCGGATCATGCTCTCCCGCGACCGCGGCCTGCTGCGCCGCCGCGAACTGTGGGCCGGCGCCTACGTCTACAGCCACCGCCCCGCCGAGCAACTGCGCGACGTGCTCTCCCGCTTCGCGCCGCCGCTCGCCCCGTGGAGCCGCTGCACCGCCTGCAACGGCAGGCTGCACCCGGCCACCAAGACCTCGGTGCGCGAGCAGCTGCGGGACGGCACCGAGCGCTCGTACGACGCCTTCGCCCAGTGCGAGGACTGCGGCCAGGCCTACTGGCGCGGCGCCCACCACGCCCGGCTGGAGGCGATCGTCGCCGAGGCGGTGCGCGACTTCGGGCCAGGCCGGGCGGGCGGACCGGGCCAGGAGCCCGGGCCGGTCGGGGAGTTCGGGGAGGTCCACGGGTCCGGGGAAGGCCAGGGCCGGATCGGGGTCGTCTCAGGGTAGCGCGCTCTGGCGGACGGCCCGGCGCCCGTGGTCCCATCGGCGGTGGGGGACGAGACCACGCTACTCGCTCGCAGGAGAGAGGCCAGGTCGTCGTATGAGTACTCAGCCAGGGCAACAGCCCTTCCGCACCACGGACACGGGGGTTGCCGCGGTGCTGACCGCCCCGGACGGGGCCGGGGGGTACCCACCGCCGCTGCTCAAGGTATCCGGGACCGACGGCGGGGCACGCCCGGAGGAAGGCCCCCGGAAGGCGACCGTCCGATGAGGCGGGGAGTGCTGCGCCGCCCGCTGGCGGCGCTGGTCGCCGCCGCGGCCGTGCTCGGGCTCTCGGTCGCCCCGGCGGCCGCCGCCGGGCCGTCCGGGCTGGCCGAGCCGCATCTGCGGTCGCGCTACGTGACCATGCCGGACGGGGTCCGCCTCGCCGTCGACGTCTACCTGCCCGAGGGCACCCGGGCCGGCGCCGACCTGCCCACCGTCCTGGTCACCCAGCGCTACTGGCGGGCCAGGGTCAAGGCCGGCCAACCCGGCGGCACCAGTGGCGAGGCCGAGCGGTGGACCGCCCGCGGCTACGCCTACGTGGTCGCCGACCTGCGCGGCACCGGCGCCTCCTTCGGCACCCTCACCTCCGAACTCGGCGCCGACGTGACCGCCGACAGCGGCCCGCTCAGCGACTGGATCGCCGCCCAGCCCTGGTCCAACGGCCGGATCGGCACCACCGGCATCTCCTACGGCGGCGACACCGCGATGCTCGCCACCTCCCTCGGCAACCACCACATCACCGCCGCCGCCCCGATCTCCTACGACTTTGACCCCTACGAGGACCTGGTGCGCCCCGGCGGCCTGCTCATCGAACCCCGGGTCGCCCCGTACGCGCTGCTGCTGCGCATCCTCGACCAGGCCGGCGGCACCACCTGCGAGACGGACGAGGACACCCGGCAGCTCTGCGCGCGCATCGGCCTCACCGGCCTCCAGCCCCGGCCGGTCGACGGGCCGGACGGCCCCGCCCTGCTCGCCGCCGCGCGCGCCGAGCACGCGAACAACGCCAACCTGGTCGAGATGGCGCACTCCGGCGTCCACCGCGACTACCGGGACGGGCCGAAGAGCTGGACGGTCGGCAGCGTCGGCGAGCGGACCGACGCCGTCGAGGCCGGCGGGGTGCCGGTCCTGACCAGGGCCGGCTGGCTCGACGCGGGCACCGCCAACGGGGTGCTCTCCCAGTTCACCGGCCTGTCCAACACCCAGGACGACTGGATCGGCCCGTGGAACCACGGCGCCGGCTGGTTCGCCGACCCGTTCCAGCCCGCCCGCCCGCTCACCGGGCAGGAGCACCAGGAGAACGACCAGCGGGTGCTCGACTTCTTCGACCGCTACGTCCGCGGCGACGCCCGCCCCGACGGCACCCGGCGGGTGCACTACTACACCTTCAACGAGGGCGTCTGGCGCACCACCACCCGCTGGCCGGTGCCCGGCACCCGCACCCGGCGGTTCGACCTCGGCGCGGGCCGCTCGCTCACCGACCACCCGCCCACGGGCCCTTCGTCCGTCGACGGGGCGGACGACCGCCGCGGCGGCTCCGACCAGCTGCTCCTCGACCCGACCGCGGGCACCGGCCCGCTGGACCGCTGGAACACCAACCTCAGCGGCGACGAGGTCAGTTACCCCGACCGCGCCGCCGTCGACGCCAAGCTGCTCGGCTACACCACCGCACCGCTGGGCGCCGACACCCGGGTCACCGGCAACGGCAAGGTCACCCTCGACGTCACCGGCCTGGCGGGCTCGGCCCGCGGCGCCCTGCACGTCTACCTGGAGGACGTCGCGCCGGACGGCCGGGTCACCTATCTGACGGAGGGTCAACTCTCGCTGGCCGACCGGGCGGTGGCTGACCGATCGGACAATCCCGACTGGCGCCGGCTGCGCACGCCGCGCAGCTACGCGGCCGAGGACGCCGAGGACTTCCCGCAGGGCCGCGCGCAGCGCGTCACCATCGACCTCCAGCCGGTCTCGGTGCTGTTCCGGGCCGGTGAGCGGATCCGGCTGACCGTCGCGGCCGCCAACCCCGACTCCTTCCAGCTGCTCCCGGCCGACGGGAAGGCGGGCTACCGGATCGGCTGGGGCGGCGACCGCGGCTCGGCGCTGGAGCTGCCCGTCGTGCGCTGAGGGGTGCGACGCGGGGCACCCGGTCTCGGCCGGGCGCCCCGCGTCGGCACGTCACCTCACGTCGTGCCGCGCCGGGTCACGCGTCCACGACCTCCAGGCCGTACGCGGTCACGGCCTGCCGCAGCCCGCCCGGGTACCCGGCGAGCGCCGGGGTGAACTCCCAGTCCCCGGAGGGCTCGCGGTCGAACCGGCCGAGCCGCATCGCGGTGTTGGTCTCCGCGCCGTCCGCCAGGTGCACCACGGCCGCGTCCTGTCCGGCGCCGGCCTCCAGGATCAGCGCGGGCCCGGCGAACCCGCCCATGGTGGCCCCGGGGTGGTTCTCGGTGTCGGCGGCGGCGATGACCACCAGCCGGTCGACGTCGGCGGGCAGCGCGTCGAAGTCGACCATCAGGCAGGCGTTCGCGTCGCCGTAGCCGGTCACCAGCCGCACCGAACCGTCCGGCGTGGAGCCGTTGTTGTAGAACACCAGGTGGTCGTCGGAGAGCGCCACGTTGCCCCGGCAGACCAGGGCGGCGATGTCGTACTCCTCCTCCCCGGTCCAGTGCAGGAGCAGCCGGGAGGGCTCGGCGGCCACCTCGATCGCGGGCAGTCCGTCCAGGGCGCCGGCCTCGGCGGAGGCCTCGTCCTGGACGGCCGCGAAGACCTCGTGGAAGCCGTGGTGCTTGAGCAGACCGACCAGCTCGGAGCCGTTCAGCAGGGTGATCGGCTTGCCCGCGACGAACTGGTGCGAGCTGGGGCCGAACCTGCTGGTGGTGACCAGGACGGCCTTGGTCGCGGCCTGGTCGTGCCGCAGCGTCCCGTACAGGTCCCGCACCGCGGTGGGCGCCACCGTGTCCCGGTACCGCTTCACCTGCACGATGACGTTGCCGCCGCGGAACGGGTCGGGGTCGATGCCGCGGACGTCCACCCCGCCGTCCCGGGACCGGGCGGTGAGCTCGACCTTCATGCCCATCGCCTCCATCAGCCGGGCGATGAGGCCTTCGAACTCGACCGGGTCCATCGCCAGCAGGAGCTGGAGTTCGCGGACGCGCCTGGCCATCCGGCCGCGGTTGGCGTTGGTGTCGTCGCGGAGGTGACGGAAGAGCGCGCGCTGGGCGCGGCGTTCGTCGGCGTCGGGGTTGCTGAGGCGGTGGAGCTTCCGGCTCCGGGACATGGGCGTGCCCCCTCTTGCATGGTGACGGCTGTTGCAGGCGTCACCGTAGAGGAATCGTGGACGAAGAATTGTCGGGCCGTCACTTCCGCCGCACAATCGAGACCTGGCGCACGGGCACCGGCGTGCGCACGGGCCTCGGGCGGCGCGGGGGCGGCTCGACGGCGGGGGTGCTTCCGGTGGCCGTCCGGACGGCGGACAATCCCCCCAGGAGCCGAGGAGGAGGCCAGCGGTGGAGTTCGAGGTCATGATCGAGACCCCGCAGGGGTCGCGGAACAAGTACGTGATGGACTTCGTGGCGGGCCGGATCCGGCTGGACCGCACCCTCTTCACGGCCACCGCCTACCCCGCCGACTACGGCTACGTCGAGGGCACCCTCGGCGGCGACGGCGAGCCGCTGGACGCCCTGGTGCTCGGCGGCGAGCCGGCCGTCCCCGGCTGCGTGCTCACCTGCCGGGCGGTGGGCGTGTGGGTGATGCGCGACGAACGCGGCCCGGACCAGAAGGTGCTCTGCGTCCCGGCCCACGACCCGCGCTACGCCGACCTGCGGGACATCGGCGACCTGCGCGAGTTCGACCTGCTGGAGATCACCCACTTCTTCCAGGTGTACAAGGACCTGGAGCGCGGCAAGTCCGTCGAGGGCTCGCACTGGGCGGGCCGCGACGCCGCCTACGCGGAGATCGCCGAGTCGCGGGCCCGCGCGGCGGGCACCCGCTTCGCCGACCCGGCGTAGCGGGCGCCCCCCGGGCCGCCCCGGACCGTCCGCGGACCGTCCCCGGGGCGTGCCCGGACGGTCCGTCAGAGCCTGGCGGCGCTCAGGATCGCGCGGACCTCGTCGCCGATCGCGGCCTCGTTCTGCTCGAACTCCGGTGCGGTGAGCCGGTCCGGGTCGGCCGGCAGGCCGTTCAGGACCGGGGTGTGCAGATGGCCGCCGGGGAGGTCCGGGGCGAGGAACAGGCGCAGCCGGTTGGAGCGGTAGGCGACCTCGTTGGAGAGGTACCCGCCGCCTCCACCGGAGACCGCGCGGGAGCCGGGGGTGGGGCCGTCCGGCCGGAAGACCGGCCCGGTGGCGCCCGCCGGGATCTCGGTGACGAAGGTGTCGAGCAGCACCGGGAAGGGCTGCTGGACGGCCCGCATGGCGTCGGTCGGCAGGGTGGTGCGGACGAACTGCGGCCCGGGGGCCAGCCCCGGGGCGTCCACCGGGTGCTGGGAGGTGCCGCCGGAGAGCGCGGCCACGTTGTCGGTGGCCGGGTCGGCGGAGCGGGCGCGCCCGGCCCACTCCTCCAGGGTGAACTTGCCCGGGTAGCCCTGGCTGATGCTGGTGATCAGGTCGGCGGACTGCCGGCCCGGCCGCAGGTGCGGGGTGAAGGCGCGCTCCACGATGCCCTTGTCGAAGTCCCCGTAGCGCACCGGCAGGACGACCGCCCGGACCTCGGCGGTGCTGCCGTCGGCGAGGGTGATCCGCTGCCCGTGCAGTTGCAGGACGGCGGACCCGGAGGGGTTGGCGCGGCGCGCCTCGGCGTCCAGGCCGAACGGGTCGAAGCCGCTGACGAAGATCCGCCGGACGCCGGGGGCGGCGCTGAAACCGTCGTCCAGGCCGCGCGAGGCGTCCTCGAAACGGGCCCGCAGCGCGGCGTGGTCGACGTCGAACCGGGGCTGCCAGCGGGCGAGCTGGACGGTCATGGCGAGCCTGGTCCAGTACAGCGGGCGGTCGTCCCGGGCGGGCAGTTCGCCGCTCGGCCGCCGGCCCTGGGCGCGGTCCACGCCCGCCTGCCAGAGCGTCCGGCCCCAGGTGTCGGCCACCCGCTCGGCCTGCCGGGCGTCGCGGGCGGCGCACAGCGCGGAGGGGAAGCCCCCGAGCAGCTCGCCCAGGCCGGAGCGCTCGGTGAAGCCGGCCGTGCGGGCGTCCTGGAGGCGGGCCTGCTCGGCGTCCAGCGGCACCGTGGCGGAGGTGCGGCAGCCGGCCGGGGCGGCCTGGGCGGCGGCCGGGGCCAGCAGGGCGACGAGGGTTCCGGCGAGCGCGGCGGCCAGTCCGGCGGTGCGGCGTAGACATGTCATGTGCGCTGACAATAGGTCCGGACCTGACGGCCCGCCAGAGTGCCGACCCGGCGCGCCGTACGCCGGTCCAAGGGCCGCCGGACCGGCCCGCCCGGCACCGGGAGGCGCTGCCGCGAGCCCCTCGGGCGGCGTTCCGCCGCTGGTGGGACGGCGTTTCGGCCCGGATGGAAAGCCGGCGGTTCGACCGGGAACCGCCGCGAGTTCTACAGCGTTGTCGTGGTCGAACAGCGGTACTCGTACGGTGGTGGAGGAAGTTCCATGAGCGTGGCCCTGACGAAGGGTGGCAACGTCTCCCTGGGCAAGCAGGCCCCCGGGGTGCGGGTGGTGCGGGTG
Organism: Kitasatospora sp. NPDC056800; assembly: GCF_042789775.1. NCBI lineage: Bacteria > Bacillati > Actinomycetota > Actinomycetes > Kitasatosporales > Streptomycetaceae > Kitasatospora > Kitasatospora sp. NPDC056800. The sequence goes on from NZ_JBHUAL010000227.1 coordinate 14,442, forward strand.
GGCCTGGGCTGGACGGCCGGTGACGGGTACGACCTGGACGCCAGCGCGCTGCTCTGCGGGGCGGACGGCAAGGTCGCCTCGGACCAGCACTTCGTCTTCTTCAACAACCTGCGGAGCCCGGACGGCTCGGTCCGCCACCTGGGCGGGGCCGGCGGCGGCGCCGACCGCGAGCAGGTCGAGGTCCGGCTCGCGGAGGTCCCCGCCGGGGTGGAGAAGGTCGTCTTCGCGGTGGCGATCTACGACGCGGCGCAGCGGCGGCAGTCCTTCGGGCAGGTCCGCGGCGCCCATATCCGGGTCGTCGACCCGGACAGCGGCACCGAGGTGGCCCGGTACGACGTGGCGTCGGAGGCCGGCAGCGAGACGGCGATGGTGTTCGGCGAGCTGTACCGGCACGGCGCGGACTGGAAGTTCCGGGCGGTCGGGCAGGGGTACGCCGACGGGCTCGCGGGCATCGCCACCGACTTCGGGGTGGACGTCCTGCAGCCGGCGCCCGCCGCCGCCCCGCCCGCCCCGGTGAAGCCGCCGGTCGCGCCGCCCGCCCCGCCCGTGGCTCCGCCCGCCGCGCCGCCGGCGCCGGTCGCGGCCCCCGTGCCGGCCGTACTGCCCGCCGCCGCGCCCGCCGTTCCGATGACCCGGCAAGGACCAGGGAGTTACCCCGTGACGTGTTTCTTCGACCCCTCGCACGGCGCCGGCACCACGGCGGTGTACTGGTCGCCGCAGTGGGGCGTGCCGCGCCAGATCGAGGCCTGCGTGGCCTGCGCCCAGCGGGTGCAGACCAACGTCCCGCCGTTCTACACCCCGGCGCAGGCGGGCTACCCGCAGCCGGTCCAGCAGGGCCAGCCGCCGCAGGTGCCCGGCCAGCAGGCCCAGGGCGGACGGCGCTTCGGCACCGGCGCGCTGATCGGCGCCGGCGCGGCCGGCCTGGTCGGCGGCGCGCTGCTGAACGAGGCCTTCGACGACGACCCGCAGGTGGTCGTCAACAACTACTACGAGGACGACGGCTTCTTCTAAACCGTCTTCTGAACCGTCAGGTCGCGGCCGCGGCGAGGGCCGCCGGGGGAGCCCCCCGGCGG
>NZ_JBHUAL010000228.1:0-15476 GCF_042789775.1 Kitasatospora sp. NPDC056800
ACCCCCCCCCTGCGGGGGGGGGCCCCCCACCACCCCCGTGCCGTGGGCGCCCGGGGCCCCCCGGCCGGGCCGCCCCCGGGCGCCGGAAACCCCCGGGGGGGCCCCCCCGCCCCCGGCCCCCACCCCGATCGGGTGCGTGCTGCGCGGCTCAGGCCGCGGCGGGGAGCTCGTCGAGGCCCTCGGAGACGAGCTTGGCGAGGCGGTCGAGCGCGTCGTCGGCGTTCTCGGCGTCGGAGGCGAGGATGACCTCGTCGCCGCCCTGGGCGCCCAGGCCGAGGAGGCCGAGCATGGAGGCGGCGTTGACCGGGTTGCCGCCCGGCTTGGCGATGGTGATCGGCACGCCGGTGGCCGTGACGGCCCGGACGAAGACGGAGGCGGGACGGGCGTGCAGGCCCTCGGCCCAACCGATGGTGACGCGGCGCTCAGCCATGAGACGTGCCTTTCCGGTGAAGCTGGTCACGGCCGTGCTCGGTGAGCGGGGGGAAACGGCCATGTTGTCTAGACCAGTGTTGCACGCAGGCGGCCCCTGGGAACCGCAGCGTTCAGGACTTGTGATTGTTTCTTTTCGGGGCATAAACCCCGGTCGACGGCCCTGTCCACCCTGCCGTGAGCACGCGCCCGGCGCCATTCGGCTCGCCGCCGGATAACCTGACGAATGTGGAAGACCCCGCGGTGGCGAACCCCGCGCAACCCGACTATCCGCAGCACTGGGAAGCGGACATCCTGCTGCGTGACGGAGGTACGGCCCGGATCCGGCCGATCACCCCCGACGACGCCGGACGGCTCGTGGAGTTCTACGGGCAGGTGTCGGACCAGTCCAAGTACTTCCGGTTCTTCGCCCCCTATCCGCGGCTTTCCGACAAGGACGTCCGCCGCTTCACCCACCACGACTTCGTGAACCGGGTGGGCCTCGCGGTGGTGGTCCGGGACCGCTTCATCGCCACCGTCCGGTACGACCGGATCGACGCCGAGGGCCGCCCCTCCGAGACCGGCACCGACGCCGAGGTGGCCTTCCTGGTGCAGGACGCCCACCAGGGCCGCGGCGTGGCCTCCGCCCTGCTGGAGCACATCGCGGCGGTCGCGCAGGAGCGCGGCATCCGCCGCTTCCAGGCCGAAGTGCTGCCGGAGAACCGGAAGATGGTGAAGGTCTTCACCGACGCCGGCTACACCCAGCACCGCAGCTTCGCCGACGGCGTGGTGCACCTGGAGTTCGACCTGGAGCAGACCGACCGCTCGCTCGCCGTGATGCGCGCCCGCGAGCACCGCGCCGAGGCACGGTCGGTGCAGCGCCTGCTCACCCCGCGCTCGGTGGCGGTGATCGGGGTCTCCCGCACCCCGCAGACCGTCGGCCGGGCCATCCTGCGCGACCTGCTGGGGGACGAGGCCCCGGCCGACCGCCCGGTGTACGCCGTGAACCGCAACGCCGCGCCCGGCACCGAGCTGGACGGCGTCCCGGTCCACCGTTCGATTCTGGACATTCCAGGGCCGGTGGACCTCGCGGTGATCGCCGTCCCCGAGGGCGCCGTCCCGGCCGCCGTCGCCGAGTGCGGCGCCCACGGGGTGCAGGGCTTGGTGGTGGTCACCGCCGGCTACGCGGAGACCGGTCCGGAGGGCCGGGACCGGCAGCGCGCGCTGGTCCGCCAGGCCCGCGCGGCCGGCATGCGGGTGATCGGCCCGAACGCCTTCGGCCTGATCAACACCGACCCCGAGCGCCCGCTGAACGCCTCGCTCGCCCCGCGCCTGCCCGGCCGCGGCGGCTTCGGGATCTTCTGCCAGTCCGGCGCGATCGGCGTGGCCCTGCTGGAGGCCTCCCACAAGCGCGGCCTCGGCGTCTCCTCCTTCGCCTCGGTCGGCAACCGGTCCGACGTCTCCGGCAACGACTTCCTCCAGTACTGGGCCGAGGACGAGGCCACCCAGGTGGTGCTGCTGTACCTGGAGTCCTTCGGCAACCCGCGCAAGTTCACCCGGATCGCCCGCCGGCTGGCCGCCGTCAAGCCGGTCGTGGTGGTCAAGGGCGCCCGGCACACCGGCAGCCTGCCGCCCGGCCACGCCGTCCCCGCCACCGCCACCGGCCTGCGCGACGCCACCGTGGACGCGCTGTTCGAGCAGGCGGGCGTCATCCGGGTGTCGACCATCACCGAGCTGTACGACACCGGCGAGCTGCTGGCCCAGCAGCCGCTGCCGCCGGGGAACCGGGTCGCGGTGGTCGGCAACTCCGACTCGCTCGGCCTGCTCACCTACGACGCCCTGCTGAGCGCCGGCCTGCGCCCGTGCACGCCCGTCGACCTCACCACCGCCGCGACCGGCGAGAACTTCCGGATCGCCCTGGACGTCGCGCTCGCCGACCCGGCCGTGGACGCGGTGATCGCCGTCGCCATCCCGCCGATCGGCACCTCCGCCCACGCCTTCATGGGCGGCCGGCTGACCGGCGAGGACGACCCCGCGATGGGCTCGGACGACCCGGAGATCGCCGCCGCGCTGCTCGAAGCCGGTGGCCGCGCCCGGGAGCTGGGCAAGCCGCTGCTGCTCACCCACCTGGCGCTGACCGACCTGCCGGTCCGGCTGCGCCCCGGCGGCATCCCCGCGTACGCGGCGCCCGAGCGGGCCGTGCACGCCCTCGCCCACGCCGTGCACTACGCGCAGTGGCGCCGCCGCACGGCCGCGGCGGAGGAGACGGCGCGCGTCCCCGAGCTGGACCGGATCGACGAGCCCGGCGCCCGCCGGCTGGTGGAGGCGGCGCTGAGCACCCGGGCCGCCGTCGCCGCACGCACCCAGCCCGGTGGTGCCCGGATCACCCTGTCCGAGGCCGAGGCACAGGAGCTGCTGGCCCGCTACGGGATCGACGTCTCGCCGGTGCGGCCGGCCCCGGACGAGGAGGCCGCCGTCGCGGCCGCCGCGGCGCTCGGCTACCCGGTGGCCCTCAAGGCGACCGCCCCGCACCTGCGCCACCGCCCCGACCTGGGCAGCGTCCGGCTGGACCTGACCGACGAGGCGGGCCTGCGCCGCGCCCACCGCGAGCTGGACGCGCTGCTCGGCGGCGCCGCGCAGGCCGAGCTGGTGGTCCAGCGGATGGCGCCGCGCGGCGTGGACACCGTGATCGCCGCCACGGTGGACCCGGCGGTCGGCGCGATCCTCTCCTTCGGCCTGGCCGGCGCCCCGGCCGAACTGCTGGGCGACACCGCGCACCGACTGGTTCCGGCCACCGACCAGGACGTCGCCGGGCTGATCCGGGAGGTGCGGGCGGCGCCGCTGCTGTTCGGCTGGCGCGGCGCCGAGTCGGTGGACACCGACGCGCTGGAGGAACTGCTGCTACGGGTGTCGCAGCTGGTGGACGACGTGCCGGAGATCGCCTCGGTGGATCTCGAACCGGTGGTCGTGGCCCCGCACGGACTGGCGATCCTGGGGGCGCGGGTGCGGGTGGCGCCGCTGCCGGTCCGCAGCGATCTGGGCCCGCGCGCGATGAGCACGCTGTAACCTTCCTTGGTTGCGCCCTGCCCGGGCGCTGTTGTCCGAAGCTCGGCGCCGTGCCGCCCGCTTCGTCGGCGGACCATGCCAGGATGGAGATATGGCGAAGACCGGTACCACCACCACTCAGGACCTGCGCTCGGCTATCGAGCGCAGCGGCTACTACCCGGCCCTGGTGTCCGAGGCGGTCGAGTCCGCGGTGGGCCCGGAGCCGATCAGCTCCTACCTGGTGCACCAGGAGACGACCTTCGACGCCAACGAGGTGCGCCGGCACGTCACGGTGCTGGTCCTCACCCCGACCCGGTTCGTGGTGAGCCACACGGACGAGCAGTCCGGGGCCGAGGGCAGCCCGGCGGTGCCGTTCGCGACGACCTCGACGGAGAGCGTCCGGCTGGACCGGATCGGTTCGGTGGTGGTGAGCCGGATGGTGGCGAACCCGGAGACGTACACCCCGGGCACCCTGCCGCGCGAGGTGGTGCTGACGATCGGCTGGGGCGCGGTGCAGCGCCTGGACCTGGAGCCGGCCGGCTGCTCGGACCCGAACTGCGAGGCCGACCACGGCTACACCGGCTCGGCCACGGCCGACGACCTCTCCCTGCGGGTGAGCGAGGCCGGCGACGGCCCGGAGACGGTGTCCCAGGCGCTGGTGTTCGCCCGGGCGCTGTCCGACGCGACGATCAGCACCGGCCCGCGGGTCTGAGTTCCGCCGCTTCCGACCGACCGCACCGCTACGAATCCGGTTCCATGTCCTTCGTTCCTGCCGACGGCTACGACGCCTTCGAGATCCTTGACCCGGCCACGGCCCCCGCGCCCCCGTACGGCAGTGGTTCGCTGTGCGACCTGCTGCCCTCGGTGGCGGCGGGGCTGGGCGTCCCCGGGTTCACCGCGACGCTCCCGATCGCCCCGGCGGACCGGGTGGTGGTGTTCCTGGTGGACGGCCTGGGCTGGGAGCTGCTGCTGCGCCACCCCGAGTACGCGCCGTTCCTGTCCTCGCTGGCCGGGAGCTCGATGGGGGGCAGCGGCCGTCCGCTGACCGCAGGCTTCCCGTCCACCACGGCGACCTCGCTGGCCTCGGTCGGCACCGGTACGCCGCCGGGCCTGCACGGCCTGGCCGGGTACACGGTGGCGGTGCCGGGCGCCGGCTACCTGATGAACCAGCTGCGCTGGCAGCCGCCGACCGAGCCGCACGCCTGGCAGCCGTACCCGACGGTCTTCGAGCGCACCCACCAGGCCGGGGTGGCGACCGCGCAGGTCTCCTCCCCGCTGTTCGCCCAGACCCCGCTGACCAGGGTGGCGCTGTCCGGCGGCACCTTCCTCGGCCGCACCACGGGCGAGGAGCGGATGGACCTGGCGGCCTCCTGGCTGGCCGAGCACGACCGGGCGCTGGTGTACACGTACGTCAGCGAGCTGGACGGCGCGGGCCACCGCTTCGGCGTGGACTCGGACGAGTGGCGGATGACGCTGGACGCGGTGGACCGGCTGGCCCGCCGGCTGGCCGCGCAGCTGCCGCCGCGTTCGGCGATGTACGTGACGGCCGACCACGGCATGATCGACATCGCCCCGGAGGACCGGATCGACTTCGACGAGGACTGGGAGCTGGGCGCCGGCGTCGCCCTGCTCGGCGGCGAGGGCCGGGCCCGGCACGTGTACGCGGTGCCGGGGGCCGCGGCCGACGTGCACGCGGTCTGGAGCGAGGTGCTGGGCGACCGGATGTGGGTGGCCACCCGGGACCAGGCGATCGCGGCGGGCTGGTTCGGCCCGGCCGTGGACGAGCGGGTGTACGCGCGGATCGGCGACGTGGTCGCCGCGGCGCGCGACGACATCGCGATCACCGCCTCCCGCAACGAGCCCGGCGAGTCCGCGATGATCGGTCTGCACGGTTCGATGACCCCGGTCGAGCAGTTCGTGCCGCTGCTCGAAGTCCGCGGCTGAGCCGCTCGATCGACTCTTCTGCGCCCGAATTCCCTTGATGTGAAAGGCCCTTGCTCCACCCATGGCTGAACTGGTGTTCTTCTCGGGCACGATGGACTGCGGCAAGTCGACGCTGGCGCTGCAGATGGACCACAACCACACCGCGCGCGGCCGGCAGGGCGTGATCCTCACCCGCAACGACCGGGCGGGCGCGGCGACGATCTCCAGCCGGCTGGGCCTGCGCGCCGACGCGGTCGAGGTGACGGACGACTTCGACTTCCACGCGCACGTGGTGCACCGGCTGTCGGCCGGCGGCCGGGTGGACTACCTGATCTGCGACGAGGCCCAGTTCTTCGCCGCCGAGCAGGTCGACCAGCTGGCCCGGGTGGTGGACGAACTCGACATCGACGTCTACACCTTCGGGATCACCACGGACTTCCGCACCCGGCTGTTCCCGGGCTCGCAGCGGCTGATCGAGCTGGCCGACCGGGTGGAGGTGCTCCAGGTCGAGGCGCTCTGCTGGTGCGGTGCGCGGGCCACCCACAACGCCCGGACGGTCGGCGGGGTGATGGTCGTCGAGGGCGCCCAGGTGGTGATCGGCGACATCTCGGTGGACCGGGACGAGGTCGGCTACGAGGTGCTGTGCCGCCGCCACCACCGCCGCCGGCTGACCGCCGCGACGGCGCACGCCTCGGTGCTCTCCCCGGACGTGCTGCCCTTCGAGGAGCAGCAGGCCTGAGAGCCGGGGCCCTAGGGAAGCACCTCCAGGACGGAGAAGTGCCCGCCCTGCGGGTCGGCCAGCCGGGCGGCGCGGCCGCGGGCGGTGTCGTGCGGTTCGACCAGGACCCGGCCGCCGAGTCCGAGGGTGTGCCGGGCGGTCAGTTCGGCGTCGCGGACCACGAAGTGGGTGCGCCAGCGCGGCGGGTGGCCGCGCAGCTCGGCGCGGTGCCGGATGCCGGCGACCGGCCGGCCGTCCACCAGCAGCGCGGTCTCCTCCGGGCCGGAGCGGACCGGGCGGTCGAGGACGGTGGAGTAGAAGCCGGCGGCGCCCTCCGCGTCGGGGGTGAGCAGTTCGGCCCAGGCCGGGGCGCCCGGTTCGCGGCCGGCCTCCCGGCCGAGGTGCTCCTCACCCTGCCAGAGGCCGAAGACCGCGCCGGAGACGTCGGCGGCGATGGCCATCCGTCCGGCGCGCTCGGCCTGGAGCGGCCCGACGGCGACGGTTCCGCCGCACTCGCGCACCAGTTGGGCGGTGCGGTCGGCGTCGTCCACGGCGAAGTAGGTGGTCCACTGCACCGGGAAGCCGGTGGCGGTGGAGACGCCGAGGCCGGCCACCGGTGCCCCGTCGAGCTCGGCCCGGACGTAGTCGCCGAGCTGGCCGGGCCCGGGCGTGTACGTCCAGCCGAGCAGGGCGCCGTAGAAGGCGCGGGCGCCGGGCAGGTCGTCGGTCAGCAGGCTGACCCAGCAGGGCGTGCCCTGGGCCAGTCGGAGTTCCACCGCGGGCAATGCGGGCCTCCTCATGGGTGGTTGGCGCACGGAAATCCTCGCGCGCGAGGGTGATGCTTCCACCCTGGCGGGCGCCCAACCCTCGGGCCGCGCGGAAAGTCCGGCAAAGACCCCACAAAGAGCGACGGGTCGGGCGTGTCCCGCGGATTCCCGCCGGATTCGCGTCGGATTCCGCCGGGTCCGGGGGCGGCGGGAATCCCGATCACCCGCCGTCGGGGCGGCGCTGCGCGACAATGGCCGCCATGACCACCACCTACAACGACGGTTCCCCGCTGATCTCCGCGGCCGGGCTGCGGGAGGCGCTGGCCTCCGCGCTGCCGCCGGTGCTGCTGGACGTGCGCTACCAGCTGGTCGGTGCCGCGCCGGGCGGCCCGACCGCGGCCGAGGAGTACCGGGCCGGCCACCTGCCCGGCGCCCACTTCGTGGAGCTGGACCGGGACCTGGCGGCCCCGCCCGGCGCCCCCGGCCGGGGCGGGCGCCACCCGCTGCCGGACCCGGAGGAGTTCGGCGCGGCGATGCGCCGCTTCGGGGTGAGCGCGGGGCGCCCGGTCGTGGTGTACGACGGCGCGGCCTCGATGGCCGCGGCCCGGGCCTGGTGGCTGCTGCGCTGGGCCGGGCACCGGGACGTCCGGGTGCTGGACGGCGGCTTCGCGGCCTGGCAGGCGGCCGGGCTGCCGGTGACGGCCGAGCTGCCGGAGTCCGGCGAGGGCGACTTCAAGCCGGTGCCGGGGCAGCTGCCGACGGTGGACGGGGACGGCGCCGCGGCCTGGGCCCGCCGCGGCCTGCTGCTGGACGCCCGGTCCGGGGAGCGCTACCGGGGCGAGACCGAGCCGGTGGACCCGCGGGCCGGGCACATCCCGGGCGCGGTCTCGGCGCCGACGGCCGACAACGTGGGCCCGGACGGCCGGTTCCGGCCGTCCGCCGAGCTGGCCGCCCGGTTCCGTGGGCTGGGCGCGGGGGAGCGGGAGACGGCGGTGTACTGCGGTTCGGGCGTGACGGCGGCGCACCAGGTCCTGGCGCTGGAGGTGGCGGGCCTGCCGGCCGCGCTGTACCCGGGCTCGTGGAGCGAGTGGTCGAGCGACGGGGCGCGCCCGGTGGCGGTCACCGACCAGCCGGGCTGATCTCCCCGGGCATGCCGAAGGGGCGGGAGGCCCGGCCTCCCGCCCCTTCGGCGTCGCTACTCCTGCTTCTTGCGCCGGCTGCCGAAGACGATCTCGTCCCAGCTGGGCACGGTGGCCCGGCGACCGGGCCGGACGCCGTCCGCCTCGGCCTGCCGGTCGGTGGTGCCGACCAGGCGCTCGCGGTGCGGGGCGACGGCGCGCGGCATCAGGATGTCGGCGTAGGCCGAGCCCGCGCCGACCGCCGGGGCGGCGGCCGCCGCGGCCGACTCCTCGGTCTCCTCGGCGACCTCGGCGGGCACCGGCTCGATCGGGGCGGGGGCGCCGACGGCGAGGTCGCCGCGGAAGGCGGGGACCACGTCGAGCAGGCTGGTCAGCGAGTCCCGGGCGTCGGCGGTGGCCTCCCGCGACTCGCGGACCTCGCGGGACGACATGATGCGGTCGGCCGAGGGCCGGTCGATCATCGGGCGGGGAGGCCGGTCCTGGGGGAGCCGGGCGATCCGCGGGATGAACGGGAAGACCGACTCCTCCTCGCGCTCGACGTTCTCGCCGATCAGCGCGCGGGCCTCGTCGTCGTTGGGCTGGACCAGGCGCCGGGGCGGGTCGTACGTCCAGGAGGCGCTGCGGCCCTCGCCGTCGGCCCGGTAGGAGAGGATGACCTCCCAGGTGCCGTCGTCGCGCCGCCAGGAGTCCCAGCGCTCGGTCTCCTTCTCGGCGCCGCGCAGCGCGAGCCGCTCGGCGACGGCCTCGCCGAGCTGCGGGCCGGGGGACTCGCCGTTGCGGCGGATGGCGGTCTTGCGGGCGCGCTCGGCCATGAAGGCGCGCTCGGCGAGCACCGGGCCCTCGAAGCGGCGGACGCGGTCGACGGAGATCCCGGCGGCCTGGGCGACCTCCTCCGCGGAGGCACCGGCTCGTATCCGCGCCTGGATGTCCCGGGGGCGGAGGTGGCTCTCGACCTCGATCTCGATCTGGCCGAGGCGTGGCCGGTCGCCACGGATGGCGGCGCGCAGCCGTTCGTCGATGGGAAGGGTGTACTCCGTGCTGTCGGCAGCCTTGAGCACCAGCCGTGTGCCGTCGTTGCTGACGGCCACAACCCGCAGTTCGGGCACGGTTACCTCCCGGGTGGTGCCTGCCGACGTCACCTGCGTCGCTGCTCCCGTACTGAGTGTGGCCTGCCCACTCGCGACTGGCCACAACCTTGCTGAGTTCCCCGGCGTGTCGGGCTTACGCCCGCGCACGCCGCTGTGGCACGGTTGCCTTTTTGCCACGCCATCGGTTGACGTCGCGCCTGGGTGTCCCGGCCGTCCTCGCACGCGCAGTGAACGCGACGTTCCGGGACGGGCGTCGCCGTGCGTGCCCGGTCCGTGTCTCCTTGTCAAGCTGCCGGTGGGGGCGCAGTCGACAAGTCGACCCAAGGCTCGGGCTTTACGAACAGTACTCCATTCGTGGCATCCACAGGGGCGGCTCGCCGCTCAAGTCTCCCGCGATTCACGGGAATCTCAAGAGCGTGCTCCCCTGATGGCGGACCACCGCCGGACGGACGGTGATCATCTTCACACAATCCGGGCGCCGAGAACCGCATTTTCGTCCCTTGTGTCCTTCTTTGGGCAAGATGGAGAGCCTTGTACGAAGAACAGCCGTAGGGACCGAGGGATGTTGATGCCGGAGCGGAGCCCCGCCGAGGAGGGCGGCAAGGACAAGGAGGAGCGCAGGCGCATCGATCTGAGTGTGGCTCAGGTCGCGGCGAGTGCGCTGGCCACGGTGGTGGGTGCGCTGCTGGCCTCCGAACTGGGGGTGTACGGCACGATCCTGGGCGCCGCCGTGGTGAGCATCGGGGCCACCACCGGCGGCGCGGTGTTCCAGCACATCTTCAAGCGGACCGGCGAGCAGCTGCGCGAGGCGGTGGACCGGGGGCCGAACCAGACCGCCAACACCCTGCGCCAGGTGCCGGTCGAGTCCGAGCTGCCGGAGACGCGGGTGCAGCCGCCGGTGATCACCTCGGAGTGGAACGAGCCGCAGGTGGTCCGGGCGCGTCGCCGGTGGGGCTGGAAGACGTACGCGGCGGTGTCCGGGTTGGTCTTCGTGCTGGCGATGACGCCGATCGTGGTGTTCGAACTGGCCACCGGGCAGCCGGTGTCGGCGACGGTCAAGGGCGAGTCCGGCAACGGCACGTCCTTCGGCGGCTCGGTAGCGCCCAAGCCCTCCCGGCAACAGGACGCCCCGCCGGAGCGGCCGTCCCCGGGCGGGAACGGGAAGCAGGGGCAGGACAACGCGCCCTCCGGCGGCGCCTCCGCCCCGTCGACCACCCGGCCGAGCCGGGAGCCGGTCGACACGCCGAGCACCGGCGCGGGAACGGGCTCGCCCTCGGCCGGTCCGAGCGCGACCCCGTCGGCCGGCGCCTCCCCGTCGGCGGGCGGCGGGAAGCCCACCGGCGGAGCGACCCCGCAGCCGACGGCGCCGAACAGCGCCCCGGCGAACGAACCGGCGAAGGCGCCGGTGGCCCCGCCGCCGGCCGACGGGAACAACGCGGCGACGCCCTAGTCGCCCAGCACCCGGCGCAGGTAGTCGTTGCCGAACAGCCGCCGCGGGTCGACCTCGTCGCGCAGTGCGGTGAAGTCGCCGAAGTGCGGGTAGACGCCGGCCAGGTACGCGGCGTCGCGGGTGTGCAGCTTGCCCCAGTGCGGCCGTCCCTGATGGGCGGTCATCAGCTGTTCCACGCCGGTGAAGTAGCCCTGGTCGGCGGTGCCCCGGTAGAGGTGGACGGCGATGTAGGCGCTGTCCCGGCCGGAGGCGGTGGAGAGCCAGAGGTCGTCGGCGGGGGCGAAGCGCACCTCGACCGGGAAGCCGACCTTCCAGTCGGAGCGCTCGACCAGGGACTTCAGCTCGCGCAGCACCTCGCCGACGGCCGCGCGCGGCACCGCGTACTCCATCTCCACGAAGCGGACCTTGCGCGGGCTGGTGAACACCTTGTACGCGGTGTCGGTGAAGCTGCGCTCGGACCAGGCCCGGCTGGCCAGCGAGGCGATCGAGGGGATCGAGCCGGGGAAGCGCCGGCCGACCCGGCAGGCCCCCTCCCAGACGGTGTTGGAGAGGAAGTCGTCCTCCAGCCACTCCTTGAACCGGGGCAGCGGGGCGGCCGGGCCCTGGCTGCGGTTGTTGCGCTTGGTGGAGCAGCGGTCGGTGTGCGGGAACCAGTAGAACTCGAAGTGCTCGTTGACGGCGGTGAGGTCGTCCAGGCGCTCCAGCACCTCGTCGAAGGCCATCGGCTGCTCGTGCGCGGTGAGCAGGAAGGCCGGTTCGACGCCGAAGGTGAGCGCGGTGATCACGCCGAGGGCGCCGAGGCCGAGCCGGGCGCCCTGGAAGAGCCGGGGGTTCTCGGTGGGGGAGCAGTGCCGGACGGTGCCGTCGGCGAGGACGATCTCCAGCGCGCGGATCTGGGCGGCCAGCGAGCCGGAGTCGCGGCCGGTGCCGTGGGTGCCGGTGCTGGTGGCGCCGGCCACGGTCTGGACCTCGATGTCGCCCATGTTGGTCAGCGAGAGGCCCTCGGTGGCGAGGACGCGGTTGAGCCGGTGCAGCGGGAGGCCGGACTCGACGGTGATGGTGCCGGCCTCGCGGTCGATCTCGCGGACGGCGGTGAGCGCGTGCGGGCGGATCTGGACGCCGTCGTCGGCGGAGGCGATCGAGGTGAAGGAGTGGCCGGATCCGACGGCCTTGACGGTGCGGCCCTGTTCGGCGGCCCGCCGGATCTCCCTGGCCAGCTCCTCCACGGTGCCGGGGGCGGCGGCCCGGGCGGGCCGGGCGCTCTGGTTGCCGGCCCAGTTGGTCCACCGGGTGGGGGTCGCGGTACTGGCCTGGGGCATTGCGCTGCCTCCTGCTCCGTGGCCGAACGGGTTCGGCGCGGTCCGGGGCGGCGCAGCCGCCCTACCCATGGGTAGCCCCGTGGGTAGGGCGAGGCTAGTCAGTTCACCGTTCGGCGTCTACGGTCCGTCCGGCCCCTTCGGCGGCCGTCCCGGCGCCGGCTTCGGCGGTCAGGCCGGCGCGCAGCCGGCCGAGGCCGGCGAGGGCGGCGACCACTCCGAGCAGGCCGGCGGCCAGCGGCACCCAGTAGCCCGCGGCGGCGGCGGAGGCGTCGATCACCCAGCCGCCGGCCGAGGAGCCGGCCGCGACGCCGAGGGCCAGGCCGGTGGTGGTCCAGGTCATGCCCTCGGTCAGCTGGGCGGCCGGGACGAGCCGCTCGACCAGGGCCATCGCGGTGATCAGGGTGGGGGAGATGGCGATGCCGGCGACCAGCAGCGCGGCTCCGACCACGACCAGCCCGCCGATGCCGTGCACCGCGTGGGCGACCAGCAGCAGCGGCACCATGCTGACGGCCATGAACAGGACGCCGACGAGGAAGCGGACCGCCATCGAGCCGGTGAGCTTGAGGGTGCCGAAGACCACCCCGGCCAGGCAGGACCCGAGCGCCCAGAGGGCGAGGATCACGCTGGAGATCGACTTGTGGCCCTGGGCCTCGGCGTAGGCGACGGTGACCACCTCGACCGAGCCGAAGATCGCGCCGGTGGCGACGAAGGTCAGGATCAGCGTCTGGAGGCCGCGGTTGAGGATGACCGAGCCGCCCTCCTGCCGGGCGGCCGGATGGACCGGCGGCTCGGTGGAGCGCTGCCCGGCGAACAGCAGGACGCCGACGGCGAGGAAGATCCCGGCGAGCAGCACGCCGGCCTCGGGGAAGACGGAGGTGGCGAGGCCGATGGAGAGGATCGGGCCGACGATGAAGCAGACCTCGTCGACCACGGCCTCGAAGGAGTAGGCGGTGTGCAGCTTGCCGGTGTCCTCGCGGTAGAGGTGGGCCCAGCGGGCGCGGACCATCGCGCCGGTGCTCGGCATCACGCCCATGCCGGCGGCGAAGACGAACAGCGTCCAGTCCGGGGCCTCCAGCCGGGCGCAGAGCAGCAGGCCGGTGACGGCGACGATGGTGAGCGCCATGGCGGGGACGATGATCCTGCGCTGGCCGTGCCGGTCCACCAGCCGGGAGACCTGCGGGCCGAGGATCGCGGCGGAGACCGCGAGGCAGGCCGAGACCAGGCCGGCGACCCCGTAGGAGCCCCGGAGCTGGGACAGCATGGTCACGATGCCGATCCCGGTCATGGAGATCGGCAGTCGGGAGACGAAGCCGGTGGTGGAGAAGGCCAGAGTGCCGGGGGAGGCGAATATCTGGCGGTAGCTGGACAGCACGGGAGCTCCGGGCGGGGGAGTAAGGAACAAGGCTGGCAAACACAGCTTACGTACGTTGGCAAACGGTATTTTCCGGGCACTCGCGCGGCCCCGGCGACGGTGCCCGGTCCCTCAGTGGCAGGATCGGTTCCATGTCCGACGCGCGCAAACCCTCCCCGTCCGGCGCCGCCCCGGCAGCGCCGCAGCCGTATGACGCCCTGCTGCTGCTGTCCTTCGGCGGGCCCGAGGGCCCCGAGGACGTCGTCCCGTTCCTGGAGAACGTCACCTGCGGCCGCGGCATCCCCAAGGAGCGGCTGAAGGAGGTGGGCAAGCACTACTTCATGTTCGGCGGGGTCAGCCCGATCAACGGGCAGAACCGCGAGCTGCTCGCCGCGCTGCGCGAGGACTTCGCCGAGCACGGGCTGGACCTCCCGGTCTACTGGGGCAACCGGAACTGGGCGCCCTACCTGGTCGACACCCTGCGGGAGCTGGCCGCCGACGGGCACCGCCGGATCGCCGTGCTCGCCACCAGCGCGTACGCCGGCTACTCGGGCTGCCGCCAGTACCGGGAGAACCTGGCCGACGCGCTGGCCGCGCTCGCCGAGGAGGGCGGGCCCGCCCTGCGGGTCGACAAGCTGCGGCACTTCTACAACCACCCGGGCTTCGTCGAGCCGATGGTCGACGCCGCCCTGGCCGCCCTGGACGAGCTGCCCGAGGCCGTCCGCGCCGGCGCCCGGCTGGCGTTCACCACCCACTCCATCCCGCACTCCATGGCCGAGTCCTCCGGCGCCCCGGACGACCCGGCCCGCGGCGAGCCCGGCGGCGCGTACGTCGCCCAGCACCTGGACGTGGCCCGGCTGATCGCCGCCGCGCTGGCCGAGCGCACCGGCGTGGCCGACCGGCCGTGGGAGCTGGTCTACCAGAGCCGCAGCGGGGCCCCGCACATCCCGTGGCTGGAACCCGACATCTGCGACCACCTGGAGGCCCAGCACGCCGACGGCGCGCCCGCCGTGGTGATGGTCCCGATCGGCTTCGTCTCCGACCACATGGAGGTCAAGTACGACCTCGACACCGAGGCCGTCGCCAAGGCCGCGGAGATCGGCCTGCCGGTCTCCCGCGCCGCCACCGTCGGCGCCGACCCCCGGTTCACCGCCGCCGTGCGCGAGCTCGTCCTGGAGCGCGCCGCCACCGAGCGCGGCGAGCCGGTGACCCGCTGCGCCCTGGGCGCCCTCGGCCCCAGCCACGACGTGTGCGCGGTGGCCTGCTGCCCCAACCCGCGGGCCCCGCGCCCGGCCGTCGCCGAGCGCTGACCGCCCGTCCCGCCCATCCCGCCTGCTCCACCCGTCCCGCGAGTCCTGCCCGTCCCGCTCGTCCCGTCGCCCCGGAGGAGAACCCCCGTGCCCACCCCCGCCCTGCCCGACGACGGCCTCCTCGACGACCTGCTGGAGGTCGCCCTGGACGCGGCCCGGCAGGCCGGCGCCCTGCTGCGCGACGGCCGCCCGGCCGACCTCGGCGTGGCCGGCACCAAGAGCAGTCCGGTCGACGTGGTCACCGAGATGGACCTCGCCTCCGAGAAGCTCGTCCTGGAGCTGATCACCGACCGCCGCCCCGAGGACGGCTACCTGGGCGAGGAGGGCGCCGAGCGGCCGGGCACCAGCGGGGTCCGCTGGGTCGTGGACCCGCTCGACGGAACGGTCAACTACCTTTACGGGCTGCCCTCCTGGGCGGTCAGCGTGGCCGCCGAGGTGGACGGCCGAGCGGTCGTCGGCGTGGTGTACGCGCCGGCCCGCGGCGAGCTGTTCCACGCCGTCCTGGGCCGCGGCGCCCGCCTCGACGGCCGCCCGCTCTCGGCCCGCCCGGCCCCGCCCTGGGGCCAGGCGCTGATCGCCACCGGCTTCAACTACGTCCAGCCGGTGCGGGTCCGGCAGGCCGAGGTGCTGCTGGCGCTGATGCCGGAGGTGCGGGACATCCGCCGGGGCGGGGCGGCCGCGGTGGACCTGTGCGACGTCGCTGCCGGGCGGCTGGACGGCTACTACGAGCGCGGCCTGGCCCCCTGGGACCGGGCGGCCGGCTGCCTGATCGCCACCGAGGCCGGCGCCCTGGTCGGCGGCCGGCCCGGGCACGGGCCGGACGGCGAGCTGACCGTGGCCGCCGCTCCGGGCGTGTACCAGCCGCTCCAGGAGCGGCTGGCCGCGCTGCGCGCCTGGGCGGACTGACCGGTTCCGCCGTGCCGCCGCCCCCACCCCCGCGGGGGGGCCGCCCCGGCGA